>NZ_JBHVFE010000028.1:0-37578 GCF_042801945.1 Kitasatospora sp. NPDC057542 | reverse complement strand
TCACACCCCACCAGCCCCAACCCGATATTAAGTTGAGTGGGGGGGGGTGGGTTTTGTTTATAAGAGACCGGGGGGGTGCCGCGCGGGGGGCCCGCCCCGGGTGCCGGGGGCGGCCCCTCGGTCATGACTCCTGGTCAGACCACGTGGGCCGCGATGATGCGGGCGCACTCGATGGACTCGGTGGTGCCGGTGTCGACCTCGACGTCGTAGACGACGTCCTTGTGCACGACCTCTGCCTGCGAGGCCGCCATCCCCGCCACCCGGTCGCCGCGCGCCACCTCGCGGCCGGCGGCGATCTCCGGGTCGCAGCGCACGCCGACCCAGAGCACCTCCAGGCCCTCCAGGTGTCCGCGCAGGCGCTCCTGGGAGGCGGCGCCGCCGAGGAAGACGTCGTCGATGATGACCCTGGCGCCCGCCCGCGCCATCGCGGCGATCCCCGCCGTCCAGGCGGCCTCCGCCTGGCGGAAGGCGTCACCCACCGAGACCTCGCCGTTCTGCCCCAGCTCCACGCCCGTGCCCGACTGCATCAGGGTCGCCGGCAGTGCCGCGATGAGGTCGTCCACGCCGAGGCTGAGCCAGACCTGGGGCAGGACTGCCTTCAGGCAGCGGGTGATTCCGGTCTTGCCGGAGCTCGATCCGCCGTTGAGAACGATGATCTGTGTCGTCACTTGATCGGCACGCCTTCCAAGGTGATTCGTTCCATCTTCCGGTCATGCGGCCAGTAGTCCGAGACCGCGTAGTGCTGCGCCGCCAGGTTGTCCCAGATGGCCACGTCGCCTTCCTCCCACTGGAACCGGCACTGGAACTCCGGTCGCCAGGCCAGGAGATGGACCATGTCGAGGATCCGGCGGCTCTCCTCGGCGCTCACGCCCTCGATGCGGACGCCGGAGACCTTGTTGGAGAACAGTATCTTCTCACCGGTGAACGGGTGGGTGAGCACGAGCGGGTGGGACTGCGGCGGGTACTTCTCCTGCAGCTGGCGCAGCACGTCCTCGTGGTCGACGAAGGCGGAACGGTAGATCTGCACCCAGTCGTGGACGATCCGGAGCTCCTCCAGCTCCTTCTGCACCGAGTCGCTGAGCGAGTCGAAGGCCTTGCCCATGTTCGCCCAGCAGGTGTCGCCGCCCCGGGGCGGGATCTGAACGGCCCTCAGGATCGACGCGAAGGTCGGCACGGCCCGCCAGTTGAGGTCGCTGTGCCAGGAGTTGAGGTTTCCGGTGACCTTCGCGTCGTGGTAGATGCCGGTGATCTCCGGGTACTCGTGGTACGGCTGGAACGGGGAGATGCCCACCACCGCCGGCTCGTCCTCGGTCCGGAAGGGGTGCACCTCGGTCTTGCCGATCAGCTGCGCCACCTTCGCGAAGGTGTGCCGGTCGAGGTGCTGGCTCTTGAAGAACACCGCCTTGTGCTGCAGCAGCAACTCCATCACGAAGTCGCGGAGTCCGGGGTCGGCCGGGTCCAGCCGGTAGTCGTCGACGACCACCCCGATGTGTGTGCCCAGCTTCTTTCGCGCCATCACTCGTCTCCCGTCTTCGTGGTGAGTGTGTAGGTGTGGACGATCTGCGCCATGCTCAGCTCCACCGCGCGCATGGACTCCCCGACGACCAGGAACCTCCCGCCGTTGGGCCAGACGTTGCCGCTCGCCCGCAGCACCTCGCCCACCGCGGGGAGGTCGGCGGCCAGCACCGCGCCGGGCAGGTCCTCGGGTGCGGTGACCTCGACGACCCGGCCGAGCTTCCTCCCGGGCAACGGCATGTACAGCCATCCGGAGGCGCCCGGTTCCCGGTGGTCCAGCATCGTGGTGGGGGCGGACGGCAGTTCCGAGGGCCTGCCGAGGCAGGCCAGCACCGCTTCCCGCGCCAGGTCGACGCCGAAGACCGTGCGCTGGTGCCAGGAGATGCCGGCGCCGCCGAACCGGTTGCCGATCTCCAGGAAGACCAGCTCGTCCGCGGGGGTGTGGAACAGTTCGAGGTGGATCACGCTGTCCGTCAGCCCCAGGACGCGGACCACCGTCGCGGTGAACTCCCGCATCCGCTCCGCGAGCGCGGGGTCGTCCTCGGTCACCGCGGCCAGCGGGCTGTCCCCGTGCTGGAAGTCGAAGCAGGTGTCCAGGTAGCGGGAGGCGCAGAACCAGCGCAGCGTGCCGTCGCGCACCACCCCGTCGATGTGGTAGATCGCCCCGTCGATGAACTCCTCGGCCTCGTGGCCCGGTTCGATGCCACCCGCCGCGGCGAGGGCCAGCAGCGCGGCGCCTTCGTCGAGGATCCGCACCCCGATGCTCGCGCCCTGGCTGCGCGGCTTGAGCACGACCCGCCCCGTCAACCCGCTCGCGAAGCGCTCCAGTTCGGTGAACGCCGTGTCCGGCCCGACGGCCAGGTGGCGCGGCACCGGCACGCCGGCCTGCGCCAGCACGTGCTTCATCGGCACCTTGTCCCGGCACAGGGTGGCCGTGCGCACGGTCGTGCCGGGTACCCCGAAGTGCTCGCGCAGCCGCGCGGCCGGCAGCGTGGTGTGCTCGTACAGCCCCACGACCGCGGCGGGGGGCCCGAACTCGGCGGCCAGGCCGGCCACCAGGTCACGGATGCGGTCCGCGGCGCGATCGTACGTGTCCAGGTCGTTCGGGTCCGCGTCCGGCAGGTCCAGGACGGCGATCCGGGCGAACCGGGACGCCAGCTCGGCGGGCAGCCGCTCGGCGCTGCCGCGCGCCATCACGGCGGTCACGTGGTCGGCCTCGAAGTCGACGGTGTGGGCCTCCGAGGCGTGGAAGCCGACGTGGACGACGTGCTGCCTGCCCGGCTTCACGGCCGCACCGCGATCGACTCGTGGAGGAACAGCCGCTTGGAGGTGCCGCCCCGCTCCCGGACGTAGCCGACCAGCTTGTCACTGTCGACCATCGCCGGGTGCGACTCGTCGTACTCGATGCACATCACCGCTCCCAACCAGGGCTCCTGGCCCATCGCGTACACGTAGACCGAGCGGGCCTGGAGGGTGTCCACGATCGCCGCCGCCTGCTCGAAGTTGCTGCCCTTGAGGCGGCGGCCCGCGTCCACCCGGCGCTCCAGCCTCTCGGGGAACAGCGGCCCGTACAGCCAGCTGACCGGAGCGCCCACGCTCTCCATCCCGATGAACACGGTGTCCACCGGGCCCACCGCCGCCGCCACCTGGGCGTACAGGTGGGGCGAGACGTTGGTGGAGTCCGCGGCGAACAGCACCCGGGTGCCGTCCAGGTCCAGCAGCCAGCCGCACTTGGTGCGGATCCGGATGTCGCCGTGCTCCCCGAGGAAGGGCAGCGCGGTGATGGCGCCGCCAGGGGTGTCGAGGGAGTCCAGGTCGTCCAGCTCCACCACGTCCGGAAAGCCGAGCACGCCCAGGATCCGCTTCAGGTCCGGGTCCACCAGGCTGGAGTTGGCGGACTTCGCGATGACCACCCGCCCGACCCGGTGCCGGATCTTGAGCAGGGTCTCCAGGAGCATGTGGTCCTGGTGGTTGTGAGTGATCATCACGTAGTCGATGCGCTCGGGCAGGTCGTCGAAGGTGAACCTGCCGTCGCTCCGGTGCTCGTAGCCGCTGTAGCTGACCACCGGGTCGACCAGGAACGTGGTACCCCGGTGCCGCACGAACACGCAGGCGTGGCCGAGGTATTCGATGACGTCCTCGCCACTGCCGTCCGGCCGGGAGCCGGACGGGTCCGGGTCCTCCTCGAAGAAGGACCGGAAGGTCTGCGCGCGCTCGCCCGTCAGGCCGAGGTCCGCGCCGATCCGGTCCAGCTCCTCGGGGGTGAGGCCGCCGCGGAAGACCGCGTCCAGCAGCGGCGAGTCCAGCGGAACGGTCACCAGCAGCTGCTCGGGGGTGTATTCGAGCACGGGCGTGGTGAGGGCGAAGCTCCGGGCGTCCTCGGTGACGCGGGAGAACCGGACCTGCTGCAGGCCGGGGGTGAAGTGGCGGGAGGCGTAGAGCAGCGGCTCGATGAACCGGTAGTCGGGCGTGCGGTTGTCCCGCCCGTAGAACAGCTCCACACGGCCGGCCAGCGGCTCGGGCAGCTTCCGGTACACCGCCTCCGTCGTCGCCCCGGTCAGACCGGGCAGGATCTCCTGCTCCAACTCGTCGATGGCGTCGGCGAGTTCGAGCAGCGGAGCGTACTGCTCGCGGGCGTCCTGGTACCAGTGCTCGATCTTCCCGTACGCGTCCTCACCCTGCTCGTGCACGAACGGGCCGCCCTGGAAGCGGGCCTGCTTCAGCGCGGTGCGGTGCGCCCCGGGATCCTCCAGGTAGGACTCGACGATGCTCCGGTAGTGGTTCTTCAGGTACTTCGCCAGCGTCTGCGGCGGCAGCAGGTACGACCAGGCGTACCACCCGGCCACGGCCGGCTCGGCGATGACGTTCCGCTTCAGGGACAGGGTCACATCAGTCTCCGAGTTCACCGACGTAGTACTGGAAGACGTAGTCCTCCTGCCGGGCGGTGGTCTGCCGCACCCGCAGTCCCGCCCCTCGCAGGTCGAAGGCGTCGAGCAGCAGGGGCGTGTGGCCGAGCAGCACCATCGTGCCGCCCGGGCGCAGCGTGGCCACCAGGCGCGGCAGGATCTCCCGCGCCTGGGCCGTGGAGACCACCTCCGCGTTGAGGAAGCGGCTGAAGAGGATGTCGACGCTGCCGGGCTCCGGCCTGGGGTTCATGGCGTCGCCCTGGTACACCCGCTCCAGACGCCGCTGGGCGAACTCGGCCATCTGCAGGCTCAGGTCCTGGCCGACGGTCCTGATCCGGGCCGGATCGAGGCTCGCGAAGTCGGACAGGAAGCGACCGGTCGAGCAGGCCGGGTCATAGGCGAGGACGTCCTCGGTGAGAGCGCCGAACACCGGGCCGAACAGTTCCCTGGTGTAGCGGCGGATGTGGTCCTCGCCCAGGCTCAGGAAGGCGTCCCGCTCCTCGCTGACCTGCCAGCCGTCGGGCGGGCTGGTCTTCTCCCGCCCCGCTTCCCGCTGCTTGGTGAACGGGTGGACGAGCTCGGTGAGCGGTGTGATCGCCTCGAACGCCACCTGGCGCGCGGACTCGTCCAGCGGGCGGAAGACCACCCGCGCGTCGCCGATCGAGGTGCGGATCGACTCCACCTCGCCGACGACGTTGTACCAGTGCACCCGGCTGCACAGCAGGCCCGGCATGTCCTGGTCCAGGACGTAGTCGGAGATCGTCTTGTACCCGGCGTACCACCGCGCCCCGACCCGGAACACGAAGATCCGCTCGGGCCGGCCGGTGAGCTCCTCCCGCAGACAGTGGCCCCCGGGCTGCTCCCAGCGGGAGAAGTCGCCCGCCCGCAGCTCGGTCCTGGCCTTGATCTCGTCCTCGATGACGGCGGCATCGAGGGGCTTGCCCCGGCACCAGCCCTTCTCGGTGTCCATTCGCTACGCTCCCAGGTGGGTGAGTCGGAGTTCCCTGATGATCGGCCGGTCCGTGGTGCGGACCGCCTCGCCCGTGCCCGCCTCGCCCAGCGACACCCGCAGCCCGGCCAGGATCCGGACGTCGGCGGTGGCGTCCTCCGTCATGGCGTTCAGCCACTCCTGCGGGCTCACCGACCGGGCTTCGCCGAGGCCGAGTTCGTCCCGCAGCTGGTCGGGGTCGTAGGTGCGGTGGACGAGTACCTCACGGGTACCCGCCCCGTCCGAGGCGGCCGCGGACAGCAGGGCGTCCGCGACGTCGGAGACGTGGCAGACCGGGACGAGCCGGTCCAGGCGGGGCAGCATGCCGTGCCGCAGCGACAGCCGCAGCATCTGCGCGAACACGTCCCGCTCCAGGAAGCCGCCCTCCCGGGCGGTGTGCCCGTACACCAGCCCGGCGCGCAGCAGATCGACACCGCAGCGCTCGCCCTCCAGCGCGTCGATGTACGTCTCGGCCACGAACTTCGACTGCGAGTACGGGTCCCGGACCGCGGTCAGCGCCTGCGGGGTCAGCGGGACGAACTGCGGCCCGACCGAGGCCGCGGACAGGAACACGAAGCGCTGCGCGTCCCGGGCGGCGGCCGCCCGCACCAGGCCTCGGGTGGCGGCGACGCTGCCGTTCAACTGCCGCTCCAGCGGCAGAAGATGGTTGACCTGGTAGCCGCAGTGGACCACGGCACCCCAGCGCGCGTCCGCCTCGACGGCACCCTCGGCGATCGCCTCGATGTCCTGGTAGCCGAGGAACTCGACCCCGGCGAAGTCCGCGGGATCCCGCTCGAAGCGCGCACGGTGGCGCGACACCAGCTCCCGCGGGTCGCTGGTGGTGACCACGACGATCCGCCGGCCGCTGCCGAGGAGCCGGTCCAGCACGTGTCCGCCGATGAAACCGCCGGCGCCGGTGACCACCACGGGACGCTGTACCGCGCCCCCCGAGGCCGGGCGCAGGCCCTCAAGCGCCGTCCGGAACGCGGCCAGCTCCGCGGTGACGGCGGCGGCGACCCGTTCCTCGGGCGGGGACTGTGGCGCGGGTGCTTCGAGGCCCGCCTCCGGCCCGTCCGGCGAGTCCGGCGCCCCGGACAGGCCGCGCAGGCCGGTCACGAAATCGTCGACGGTGAAGTCGTAGTTGAGCAGGTCGAACACGGTCTGCACGGCGTCCTCGCCGAAGACCTCGCTCAGCGCCACCTGGATCCGCACCAGCGCGAGCGAGTTCCCGCCCGCGTCGAAGATCGAGACGGCCGGGTCCAGGGCGGTGCCGAGGACCCGTTCGGCGATGGCGCGGACGGTCTCCGTCTCGTCTCCGCCGGCCGGCTCCGGGCTGTCCGCCCGCTGCTCGTCCCGGTGCTCCCGGACCTGCCGCAACAGGTCCCGCAGCGCCGCCCGGTCCGCCTTGCCGTGGTCGGTGACGGGGAGTTCGGGCAGCGCGAGCAGGACGTCCGGCATCTCCCACGGCGGCAGCAGCTCACTCAGCCAGGTCCGCAGCTCCGCCTCGGGCCGGTCCACCGCGGTGTGCGCCATCACCAGCGCGCCGTCCTCGGCCATCAACACCACGGAAGCCTCCAGCAGCTGGGCGAGCCAGCCGCCCAGCCCGGACAGGCCGATCCGGTGGCCGAGGCGCTTGATCTGCTCGTCCATCCGGCCCAGGTAGGACAACTCGCCGTCGTGCAGCTCGACTTCGTCACCCGTGTGGTAGGCGGGTCGGCCGTCGACGGTGGTGAACGGCCCCGGCTCGTCCACGGACCGGCCCTCGTAACCGAGCGCCACCCCGGCGCCCACCATGACCAGCTCGCCCCGGCCGCTCTCGGCGTACGTGCCGCGCTCGGCGTCGTACACCCGGGCGGTGTACCCGTCGATCGGCCGGCCGACCGTGGACGCGAACCGGGACGGCTCGGCGACGCTGAAGCACACCGTCCCCTCGGTCGGGCCGTAGGCGTTCAGCACGCGGCTGTAGCGCAGGGCCGCGCGGAACTCCACCTCGGACAGGGCCTCGCCGGCGAACACGACGGTGCCGATCGCCTTGCGCGCCTCCTCGTCCAGCCGGGCGTACACCGACGGCGGAAGGGTGATGATGTCGCAGCCGTGCTCGCGCAGGTGGCGGCCCACCGCGCCGAGCCACGAACCGCCGTCCCAGCCCGGTACCACCAGCGTCGCGCCCGCGTACAGCGCCACCAGGAGTTCGGCGACGGAGGCGTCGAAGGACAGCGAGGAGAACTGCAGCATCCGGTCGCCGGGGCGCACGCCGAAGAGCCGGGTCTGGGCGCGGCAGAGGTTCTCGACACCGGCGTGGCCGACGTTCACCAGCTTGGGCAGGCCCGTCGAGCCGGAGGTGAAGATGGAGTACGCCACCTGCGCGGCGGGCCACACCTCGGGCACCGCTTGCGGCCCGTGCGCGTCGGCCTGCGCCGCGCAGGCGGCGGCGACCTCGTCGGCCCCGAGCACCCGGCCCGCCGCGCCGTCCCCGCGCAGGACCGCGAGCGAGGCCTCGGTGCAGCAGACGACCAGCCCGGGCGCGGCCACCCGCACGGCCTGCCGCATCCGCTCGGCCGGCAGCGCGGGGTTGAGCGGGGTGTACCCGAGCCCCGACCGCATCACGGCCAGTGCCCAGATCAGGGCGTCGGCGGTGTGCTCACCCACCAGCACGACCCGGCCGCCGTCGGGGCACAGCCGGCGCAGCTGCGCCGCGCGCTCCCGGGTGGCCTCGTCCAGTTCGGCGTACGACCATGTCCGCGCGTCGGACTCCAACGCCACCAGGCCGTCGTTCCGCCCGAGGTGGTGCGCGACGAGCGCAGGCAGATCCACGAAGAACACCCTCTTTCGGCTTGCTGATTCGGAACGCGCGGCCGTGCGGCGGGCACAGCTCACGGACGACTGGTCATCGGCGGGGACACGGGTCACCGCGCGGATTCGGGCGCCCCGTCGCGGACCCCGATCCGCTCCTGGAGTTCGCCGAGGATGCCCGCGACGTTCTCGGACGACAGGAACCTGCTCTTGTACTGGAGCCGGAGCAGCGGCGGGCCCGGCAGCGAGCGGTCCGCGAGGAACTTCACGTCCTCGAACATCCGGGCGCTGCGCACCGGGATCCAGCGCCAGAGCCCGGGCTCCGGGCGCATCAGCGTGGTGTCCGACACGACGATGCGGGGCGTCCGGCAGCGCGCGGCCTCGGCCCCGAACGAGGTGAGGTCCGACAGCGTGAACCGGCCGAGCGAGTCGTAGTGGTTCCTGGTCCGCAGGAAGTGCTCCGGAGTGTAGTCGGATGCCTTCTCGCTGCGCACCACAACCGGTTTGAGCTCCACGAAGTAGCCGCCCTTGCGGGCGAACTCCCAGCGGGACACCGGGAATTGAAGCACCAGTCCGCCGCCGATGGCGCGCAGGACGGTGGCCGTGACGGCACTCAGCAGATCGTCGAAGGACACGCCCCGGCGCAGCGGCAGCCACTGCTCGCCGGAGGCGCCGATCATCGGGATCCCCGGGCGGCCGGGGGCCGGCACCGGTCCGAGCATCCGCTCCACCGCCTCGCGGTCGGCCGGCGCGATCGCCGCGTACTTGGCGAGCTGTGCCGCGTGGTCGCGGTAGCGGGCCTCGATGCGGCGGACGGGTTCGCCTCGCAGGTGGGCGCGCACCGCGGCCAGCACGGCCAGCGCGTCGGCCAGGTCGACGACCAGGTGGTTCAGTTTGACGAAGACGACGAACTCACCGTTCGCGTGCGGCCAGCAGGCGAGGTGCACCGCCTCGTCGAGCCGCAGCGGACGGCTGTTGTGGTACGCCGACACCGCGTCGGCGAGCTGCTCGGGGTCGCCGTCCAGGGGCGTGTCGTGCACCGTGCAGGTCGCGTCCGCCCGGGCCTCGTCGATGCCGAGGAGGTTGGCCAGCGCCCGGGTCAGCCCGATGGAGCGGAGGAACTCCACGATGCCGCCGGGGTCGGCGACACGGTCCGGGTCGGGGGCTCCGATCCAGGCGGCGCAGGGGTTGATGTCACAGTCCAGGTCCAGGTCCCGGAGGAAGCTGAAGATGTCCCGCACACTGGGCGCGTCGGGACGCAGGGAAAGGCCGGGCATCGGTTCTCTCGGATTCGGTGCGTACGGAAGGACACGGTCTTCTCGAAGAGAGGTCGGTTGCGTGCGTGCGAACCGCCTGCCGTCGGCTGCGCCGTGACTGCCCTCGGCATGGCTGGGAGTTTTGTCGATCGGCGTCGGAGTTCTCAAGTGGTGTACAAATCCGGGTGCCGCCGTGCAACTGCGGACGGGCGGCAGTTGCACACCCCGCTTCCCGTGGACTGCGGCGCCGGTGGCCGGCCCTCAGGTCTCCGGCTGCGGTTCGGGGGCGGCCTCCGCCGGGAGGAACGAGCGCTCGCGCAGCCGGAGTTGCTCGTCCGCGGTGTGCTCGACCCGGCGCATGGACCAGCGCAGGATCGGCGGCGCCATCAGGGAGGTGATGATGGCCACCAGCACGACCAGGGTGTAGGTGGTCGCGTTCAGGACGCCGATCCGCAGGCCGACCGTGGCGATGACCAGCTGGATGACGCCGCGGGCGTTCAGGGCGCCGCCCAGGGCGACGGACTCCCAGGGCCCGATCCCGGCGACCCGGGCACCGAGGTAGGCGCCCGCGACCTTCCCGATGACGGCGACCAGCAGGAGCACGACGGCGGACGCCAGGACCATCGGCCGGGTGAGCGCGCCGAGTTCGATCCGCAGGCCCGCCATGGCGAAGAACAGCGGGGCGAACACCGCCAGCACGACGGTGCGCAGCGGGGCCAGGTGGACACGGACGCCACGGGGCCCGGAGCCGATGATCATGCCGGCCAGGAAGGCCCCGAACATGGCCTCCAGGCCGAGTGCCTGGGTCGCCGCGGCGCCGAGCAGGATGAGCGCGGTGGCGCCCGCCGCGACGATGTTGCCGTCGCGGGAGCGCTCGGCGGCCCGCAGGGCGCGCTGGACCAGCGGACGGACGACCAGGAACGCCACGGCCACGGCGAGGGCGGTGGCGGCGAGCGGCGTGGTGACGCTGCCGACGTCGGCGTGGCCGATCGCCATGGCGGAGACCACGGACAGCAGGATCCATCCGGCGGCGTCGTCCACCATGCCGGCGGCGAGGGTGAGTTGGCCGACGTTGCGGTGGATCAGGTGCATGTCCGTGAGGGTCTTGGCGATCACCGGCAGGGCGCTGACGCACAGGGCGACGGCGATGAACAGCGCGAAGGCGAGGCGGTCGATGCCGGGCGGGATCAGGCTGTCCGGCGCCACCCATCCGGCGGCGAAACCGAGGCCCAGCGGCAGCAGCAGGCCGCCGAGCCCGACGCTGAGGGCGGTGGTGCCCCGGCGCCGTACCAGCGCCGGGTCCATCTCCATGCCGGTGATGCCGACCAGCAGGACCACGCCGATCTGACCGAGCGCGTCGAGGAGGTGGAACTGCTCCGCGGAGCGCGGAAGCAGCCAGTTCGCGACCGCGGGGGCCGCGTTGCCCAGGACGGTGGGGCCGAGCAGGATGCCGACGCAGAGCTCACCGGCCACGGCTGGCATCCGGACCCGGGCCGCGAGCCGCCCGCAGGCCGTCGCGAGCAGCACCAGGAGCCCGGCCTGGAGCAGGAAGACGAACAGTTGGTGGGCTGGTAGCGGCGGTACCGGCGCGGCGGCGTACGGCATGGGCGGCGGTCTCCTGGTGTACGGGGCGGAAGTTGACGGTGGTCACCGGCTCTCGGCTGCCGGCCGGGTCCGCGGACCCGATGCGCAGGCCGGGGGGTGCGAGCCGGATCACCGTGCCGGGACGGGCGGGACGGGCGGGACGGGCAGGCCGTGCGGTGGAGGGCGAACCGACGGCCACGGGCGGGTCAGCGGCGCAGGAAGGCCGCGCCGGAACGGACGCCCCAGTGGTAGACGAACAGGCCGACGACCGCCGTGGCGACGGTGTCCCACGGCGCCGGGATCACCCCCGTGCCGCCGAAGGTGCCGAGCCAGGACAGGATCAGCAGCAGCCCCAGGTAGCCGAGCAGCCAGGCACCCGTCCGCAGTTCGGCCAGCAGGTCGAGTCGGCGGTGCCACAGGACGGCGAACAGCAGCACGCTGGCCATCATCATCGGCAGCGCGGTGCGCAGGGTCTGCCAGGAGGCCCAGTAGACCAGTTCGGAGCCGACGACGAAGCCGGCGGGCGCGATCCAGCGCAGGCCACGGACCCAGCCCGCCAACCGCTCGGGCGCGGCCGCCCGGAAGGTGCCGGCCGCCACGGCGCACATCGAGTACGTGAGCAGGGCGAGCACGCCGACCATGCCGATGATCTGCTGCCACCTGCTGGCCGCGAACAGGCACACCATGCTGAGCACGAAGTTCAGCACCATCGCGTTCCTCGGCACGCCGACCCGCTCGTCCAGGACGGCGACCAGCTTGGGCAGTGCGCTGTTCTTGGCCACCGCATAGGTCTCCCGCCCGCCGGCCGCGACCGACACGAACGTCGAGCCCGAGGGCGAGAACACGGCGTCGGCGTAGATGATCGTGGCCAGCCAGCCGAGGTTGAGCAGCTGGGCGAGCTCACCGAAGGGCGAGGAGAAGTTCAGCCCGCCCCATCCCGAGCCGAGCCTGCCTTCCGGCACCGCGAGGATGAAGGCCAGCTGGAGCAGGACGTTCAGGACGACCGAGAGCACGATGGCGGTCAGCACGGCCCGGGGGATGTCCCGGCGGGGGTTGCGGGCCTCGCCGGACAGCTCGATCGGGGTGGCGAAGCCGTTCAGCGCGTAGATGATTCCGGCGCCGGCGATCGCGGTCAGTGTGGCCGACCAGCCCTGCGGTGCGAGCCCGCCGCCGGCGGAGACGTTGCCGGGGTGGAAGCTCGACACCAGCAGGATCACCACGGTGGCCACCGGAACCATCACCTTGACGATGGTGACGGCGAGGTTCAGCCGGGCGAACAGCTTGACCCCGAACCAGTTCAGTGCCACCAGGAGCACCAGCAGCCCGGCGCCGAGCGCCTTGCCGGAGGCGGAGAGGGCGTTGTGCTCGTACACGCCGGGCAGGTAGCGGTTCGCGTACTGCACGACGGCGGTGGCCTCGGTGGCCATCGTGCTGGCCACCGACAGGAGGACGGCCCAGCCGATGAGGGCGCCGGCCAGCCGTCCGTTGGCGAGCAGCGGCCAGCGCACCATGCCGCCCGACTCCGGGGTGCCCGCGCCCAGTTCGATGAGGACCAGCGCGATCAGGGTGAGCGCCGCGCCCGCGATGATCCAGGAGAGGACCACGGCGGGGCCCGCGGCGGCGGCGCCGTAGTAGGCGCCGAACAGCCAGCCGGAGCCGATGATGCCGCCGAAGGCGATTCCGGTCAGGCTCCAGAATCCGAGGCTGCGGTGGAGCCGGTCGGCCTGTCCCGGGTTCGGCGAGGTGGCGGCTTCCGGCGTGGTGGTGACGGTCACGCGGTCACCCCGCGGACCGGCGGCGCGTCGACGTGTCTCGGTGCTCGGGGAGTTCTCACTGCCATCGTGGCCTTCCTGGACTGCGGTCGGGACGGTCGGTGTGCTCGGGTCGGGACGGTCGGGTCAGATGCGGTCGGACCGGGTGCGGTCGGCGACCAGCGCGGCCAGGCGCTCGATTCCCAGCGCGATCCGTTCCGGGGTCAGGACGCTGCAGGAGAGCCTGATCTGGTGACGACCACCGGTGCCCGCGAAGAAGTGGTGCATGGGTGTCCACAGCACGCCGAAACGGCCGGCGGAGTACTCAAGCATCGCGTCGTCCGCGGGGAAGGGCAGCGTGACGACGACGAACATGCCGCCCTGCGGGGTGTTCCACGACACCCCGGCGCCGCGCAGCGGGCCCCGGCTGCCGAAGTGCTCCTCCAGCGCGGCGGTCACGGCCCGCAGGTTCCGGCGGTAGACCTGCGCCTCGCGACCGGTGGCACGCTCCACGCTCAGGCCGTTCTCCAGCAGGAACCCTCCGATGACGGCCTGGGCGACGGTGGAGGTGTTGAGCGTGAGCATGCTCTTGAGCTTGGCGAGCTCGTCGGCGAACAGCGTGCCGCCGGTCACGGGTTGGTCCGCCACCAGATAGGCGACCCGGGCGCCGGCGAAGGCGGTCTTGGCGAAGGACCCGATGTAGACCACACGCCGCCCGGTGTCGCGCGACTTGAGCGTGGGCAGCCGCTCGCCGCCCGCGTGGAACATCGAGTACGGGTTGTCCTCCAGCAGCAGGATGTCCTCCTGCTCCGCCAGCTCCAGCAGTCGGCGCCGGTCGGCCTCCGGCATGCTGACGCCGCTCGGGTTCGCGAAGTCCGGCACCACGTAGCAGGCTCGCGGCCGCAGTCCCTCGGCCCGAGCAGCCCGGATCTTCCTCGCCAGGTCCGCCACGTCGAGGCCGTCCGGCCCCTCGCGCACGGACCGGACCGGCAGGTCGACCAGTCGGCTCGCCCCGAGGAAGCCGACGTACGAGGGGTACGCCGCGAAGACCACGTCACGTTCATCGGTGCGCAGGGCGCGCAGCACCAGGACCATCGCCTCCTGGCACCCCGTGGTCACCAGGACCGACTCGGGGTCGACGGCCAGGCCTTCGTCGATCTCCAGGTGCCGCGCGATCAGGTGGTGGATGAAGCCCTTGGTGCGCCCGTACTGGAAGAAGGTGCGCCGCACGGCCTCGGGGCCGAGTGCCAGGTCCTCGGCCAGGTGGCGTTCGAAGGTGTTCAGGTAGCGGCCGAGCGCGGCGACCTCGTAGAAGCCCTCGTACGGGCGGCCCGCCGCGAAGGAGACCGCGTCCGGGTACCGGCCGGCGATGTCGTTGAGCGTCGTCATGGAGGTGAGCACCGGGTCGCTCACCGAGGAGTGCAGTTCGCCGGGGTCCAGCCGGAGGCCCGCGGGCGCCTCGGCCAGGTCCACCGGAGTGCGGCCGAGGTCCTCGGACGTCCTGGTCATGGAGGTGGTTCCTGTTCTCGTCGTGGGGTCCGCGGGATCAGTCGGCGAGCCCGCGGGCGCGCAGTTCGACCAGCCGCTCAGGCTCTTCGAGGTCGGCCAGCACCTGCTCCCGGTCGTCGCCCACGGCGATGACGTGGCCGTAGCGGGCCAGGAAGGCGACCGGCGGCACGGCCAGCCGGCCGCCGGGGGCGACGGTCACGCCGGTCTCCCGGACGGTCGGGCCGAAGCGGTCCTCGTGCACGATCACCTCGATGGCCTCGCAGAGCTGCTCGGGCGCCAGGAAGCGGACCGCGGCGGTGCGGCGGAACGAGGGCGTGAAGTCGGCCTTGCGGCCGGCGGCGGCGTGGGCCGCGGCGACGGCGGCGTCGGCGCCGGAGGCGAGCCGCCCGAGGTAGGGGATGAGCTCACCGCCGAGCCGGGCGTTGACCTCCACCAGCCGGGGGCCCTTGGGCGTCAGCTTGAACTCGGAGTGGGTCGCGCCGTGGACGAAGCCCAGCGCGCGGTGGATGTCGCGGAGCTGCCCGATCAGCTCCGTGTCCTCAAGCAGCGGGTCGCCGGCGTCCACGTCGTGCCCGGTCTCCACGAAGTACGGCTCGGGCCCGAGGCGCTTGCGGGCCAGGACGGTCGGCGTGACTTCGCCGTCGTGGATGACCGCGTCGACACTGATCTCCGGCCCGGTGAGGAACTCCTCCACGAGCACGTTCCGCTCGTGCCGGGGCAGGCCCAGGAAATCGCCGTCCGCGCCGGCGAAGGCCTCGGTCAGCTGCTGCGGGTCGTCGACCCGCATGACGCCGCAACTGCCGGCCATGGAACGGGGCTTGATGATCACCGGGTAGCCGATCCGGTCGGCCGCGGCGAGGGCCTCGGCGACGGTGCTGACGGTGTGCGAGGCAGGCTGGGGCACGCCGGCGGCGGTGAGGACGGAGCGGGTGGCGGCCTTGTCGCGGCACGCGACGATGGTGTCCGGCGGGCTCCCCGGCAGCCCGAGGTCCTCGGCGAGCCGGGCGCAGAAGAGGACCTGCGACTCGTCGTAGGTGAACGCGCCCACGACCGGCAGCGAGTCCACGACCACTCGGGCGGCCGCGAGCATCGCCTCCGGGTCCCGGGTGTCGACCCGGGTGGCACCGGCGCAGTACGCCAGCTGCCAGCTCGCCTCGGCGGAATCGAGCAGCCAGAGCCGGTAGTGCTTCGACACGGCGGCCAGGATGTACTCGCGGTACGGGCGGTAGCCGCTGCCGACGAGCAGCAGGACGGGGGCGTCCTGAGCCGCGGCGCCGGAGCTGTGCACAGCCTGTTCAGTCATGACCGATTCCTTTGTGCGGGTGCGGGGAGGGCGGCATTCACATCGCGCGGGCCGAAACGGCACAGGAGGCGGCCGAATATGCGAATCGGAGTTTTCGCGAGGCCGGAGGCGGGGCGCTGCGCGATTGTTACCGGCTGGTCGAGAGACTGTCAACGGAGTTCGGAGTGGACGGCGGACGGGCCCGCAGCCCCTCCGCCGCCGCCTGTGCAACCGAGGAAAGTCGCAGTTGCACAGCACCGGACGACCTTGCGCGGCCTCGGGGCTTATGCCATAAAGATCCGGGCGTCGACTCCTGTGCGCCCGTCCAATCGAGGGAGGCCCGGTGTGAAGGATCGAATCCTGCAGATCGTCATCGAGGCGATCGACGACATCAATACCATGCGGGAGGAGAAGATCCCCACCGACAATGTGCTCGACCTGTGCCTCTACGGAAACGACGGGGTATTCGAGTCCATGTATTTGGTGGCTTTTCTGGCGCAGGTCGAGGAAGGCCTTGAGGACGAGTTCGGGGTGGAGGTCACCCTGGCGTCCGAGAAGGCCGTGTCACTCCGGGTGAGTCCGTTCAGCCGGGTCCGCAGGCTGATCGACTTCATCGAGGAGGAACTCCGACCCGTGGACGCGCAGAGCGTCACGGCATGATCATCATGATCACCGGTACCCGGACCGGGGTCGGCCGGGCGCTCGCCGAGCATTTCCTCGACTCCGGCCACGAGGTGGTCGGGTGCGGCAGGAAACCGGCCACCCTCGACCACCCGAAGTACCGGCACTACCAGGTGGATCTCACCGAGACGGACCGGACCAGGGCGATGTTCCGGGAGGTCCGGCAGGAGCACGGCCACCTGGACGCGCTGATCAACAACGCCGGCACCTCGACGATGAACCACTTCATGACGACGCCGGACGAGGTCACCAGGAAGATCTTCGACCTCAACTTCTTCGCCGTCCTGAACTGCTGCCGCGAGGCGGTGAAGCTGCTGCGCAAGTCGGACGAGACGGCCCCCGCGATCCTGAACGTCTCCACGGTCGCGGTGCCCTGGGCGCTCGACGGGCACCTGGCGTACTCGGCCAGCAAGAGCGCGGTCGAACAACTCGTCCGGGTCATGAGCAAGGAACTGGCCGCTTTCGGAATCCGGGTCAACGCACTCGGCCTGCCACCGGTCCGCACCGTCCTCACCCGGACCGTCGCACAGCCGAAGATCGACGCGCTGATTGCCCGCCAGGCGATTCCCCGGATGTGCACGATGTCCGACATCGTCGGCCCGGTCGAATTCCTCATCGGCCGCCGATCGGCGTTCATCACGGGCGAGACCGTCTTTCTCGGGGGAGTGCACTGAATGCGGGACGAACTGGTACGGCGGTTCGAGGAGTTCGGCCGGAAAACCGCACTGATCGACCGGCAGGTCGAATTCGGTTACGATGACCTGCTGGACCGGATCCGGTCCGCCCGGGAAATGCTGCGCGCCCACGGGGTGGCACCACACGATGTGGTGGTCGTGAACGGCGGCTACTCGCCGAACTCGATAGCGGCCCTGTTCGCGCTGTTCCTCAACCGGAACGTCGTCGTGCCCATGGTGACGCTCAACGAGCGGGACCTCGGCACCGTGATGGAACACTGCCGGCCCGGCTTCCTGCTGCGGGCGGGCGCCGGGCTGGAGCTCGACGAACTCGCGCCGCCGCCCGGCGGCACCCCGAGCGTGCTCGACCGGCTCGGTGACGAGGGCGCCGCCGGGCTCGTGCTGCTGAGCAGCGGGAGCACCGGCGCCCCGAAGGTCATCCTGCACAGCCTCGACTCGCTGGTCGCCGAGAAGCTGGAGAGCCGGCCCCGGCGCCGGGCGAGCACGCTCAACATCCTGATGGTCCTGATGTTCGACCACATCGGGGGCCTCAACTCGCTGCTCAGCACGCTCCTGGCGGGCGGGACCGCGGTCCTTCCCGGCCAGCGCACGCCCGAGGAGATCTGCGAGTTGGTCGAGCGTTACCGGATCCGCGTGCTCCCTGCGAGCCCGACCTTCCTCAACCTGATCCTGATGGGCGGCTACCACCGCACCCACGACCTCAGCAGTCTGCGCCTGATCACCTACGGCACCGAGCCGATGTCCGAGGAACTGCTCAAGCGGGTCAACCGGGAGATCCCGGGGGTGCGGCTGCTGCAGACCTTCGGGACCAGCGAGACCGGAATCGCGACCACCACGAGCGAGTCGTCCAGCAGCACCTACTTCAAGATCTCGGACGGCGGCGTCGAGTACCGGATCGTCGACGGCGAACTGCAGCTCAGGAGCCGGACCCAGTTCCTCGGCTACCTGAACTACGCCGACGACTCCCTCACCGAGGACCGCTGGTTCAGGACCGGGGACCTGGTCGAGGAGGGCGCCGACGGCTACCTCCGGATCCGCGGCCGGGCCAAGGAGCTCATCAACGTCGGCGGGGAGAAGCTGCTGCCGCTCGAACTGGAGACCGTCCTGCTGGCCAGCCCGCTGGTCGAGGACTGCGTGGTCTACGGGAGGCCGAACGCCATCACCGGGCAGACGGTGTGCGTGGACGTCAAACCCAGGGGCGAACTGACCCGCGCGGCCGTCCGCAAGCACGTGGTGGAGTTCCTCACCGGCAAGGTCGAGGCGTTCAAGATCCCCTCAAGGATCGGCGTCGTCGACGCCATCGGGATGTCGGACCGCCTCAAGAAGGTGCGGTCGCTCCCGGATTCCGGCACGGCCTGACCGGGCCGCCGACAAGCCTCATTCCAACCGGAGTCCGCCGCCACACCGGCGCGCGACTCCCCCAGTCCGTCCCAGGGAGAAACAAGATGGCACGATCGACGGTGGCGATCATCGGCGGCGGTCCCGCCGGCAGCGTCGCGGCTCTCACTCTGAACAAGCTCGGCCATGACGTCACGGTCTACGAGCGGTCCCGGTTCCCGCGGTACCGGATCGGCGAGTCCCTGCTGCCGGGGACGATGTCCATCCTGAACCGGCTCGGCCTCCAGGAGCGGATCGACGCCGAGAACTTCGTCAAGAAGCCTTCGGCGACCTTCCTCTGGGGGCAGGACCAGGCGCCCTGGACCTTCTCGTTCGCCGCCCCCAAGGTCGCCCCCTGGGTCTTCGACCACGCCATCCAGGTCAAGCGCGAGGTGTTCGACCGGCTCCTGCTGGACGAGGCCCGCGGCCGCGGGGTCACCGTGGTCGAGGAGGCCAACGTGACCGGCGTCGACCTGTCCCGCCCGGACGGCGTCGCCCTGACGGTGCGCCAGGGCGAGGACACCCTGCGGGTCGAGGCCGACTTCGTCATCGACGCCGGCGGGTCGGGCGGACCGCTGGCCCGTCAGCTCGGCGTCCGCCGGTACGACGAGTTCTACAAGAACTTCGCAATCTGGTCGTACTTCAAGAAGAAGGACCCCTTCGAGGGCGACCTGAAGGGCACCACCTACTCGATCACCTTCGAGGACGGCTGGGTCTGGATGATCCCGATGAAGGACGACCTCTACAGCGTCGGACTGGTCGTGGACCGCTCCAAGTCCGCCGCCGTGCGCGAGCTGGGCGCCGAGGAGTTCTACCGGACCACCCTCGCGAAGTGCTCCCAGGCCACCGACCTCCTGGGCGGTGCGGAGCAGGTGGACGAGGTCCGGATCGTGCACGACTGGTCCTACGACGCCTCGCAGTTCTCCGCCGACCGGTACTTCCTCTGCGGCGACGCCGCCTGCTTCACCGACCCGCTGTTCTCCCAGGGCGTGCACCTCGCCTCGCAGTCGGCGGTCTGCGCGGCGGCGGCGATCGACCGGATCACCCGCAACGAGGCGGAGCGCGACGCCGTCCACCAGTGGTACAACCGCACCTACCGCGAGGCCTACGAGCAGTACCACGAGTTCCTGGCGTCCTTCTACACCTTCGCCTCCTTCACCGAGCCGGACTCCGAGTTCTGGCTCAAGCGGCGGATCACCGAGTCCGACGACGAGCGCCTGAGCCGCCAGAAGTGGTTCGAGAAGCTGGTGAACAACAGCGGCCAGGACGATTCCGGGATCACGGTGACCAACTTCCGCGACCGGGCGTCCACGATGATCGCCATCGGCCGCCACCAGCGCCCGGAGCTCAGCGACGAGTTCTCCGAGGAGGAGCTGAACGCCGCCCGGGTGCGCTGGATCGGCGACCTGACCAAGCGGCTCAACAGCATCACCCGGCTCAGCTGGACCGGCGGCAAGGTCGTGCTGAAGCCGCACTACCGGGTCGAGACCCAGAGCTTCCGCCTCGAACAGCGCGAGATCCTGGCCAACCAGGAGGGGCTGGACCTGACCCAGTACCCCATGGACGAGGAGACCCGACAGGTCTTCCAGGACCTCGCGGAGGAGGAGTTCGGCTACCGGGCGCTGGTCAAGCGGCTCGGCGCCGTGGGCCGGCAGGAGATCGCCGCGCAGCTCGTACTCCGGCTCATGGAGTCCGGCCTGCTCACCGGCTACGACCAGGACGGCGCGAAGGTGTTCGTCCAGGGCCGGCTGCACTTCGGCGGCGTCGGCGTCGAGTACGAGGTCTGACACACCGACGACGCGCGGCCTCCCCCGCGCGTGAGTGTCCGAAACGCGTGACCGTCCGCACCGTGCGCCGCGCAGCCACCGTCCGATCGCCGTGCCCCCGCTCCGCCGGGGGCTGCGACCGGGCGGTGGCTGCCGTCGGTCCGCGGCCCCGGGACCCGCACGCCGCACCTGCCACGAGGAGAGACGCATGAAGCACATCGAACTGGGCGGCCTGGAGGTGTCCCGGATCGGCCTGGGCGCGATGGGCATGTCCATGGGCTACACCGGTTCGGGCGGCGACGACGCCGAGTCGATCCGCGCCGTCCACCGGGCGCTCGATCTGGGCGTGACCCTGATCGACACCGCCGAGGCCTACGGTCCCTTCAGCAACGAGGACTTGATCGGCCGGGCGATCCGGGGCCGCCGCGACGAGGTGGTACTGGCGACGAAGTTCGGGCTGGTCTCGCACGCGAACGGCGGCCCGGGGCGGCTCGACAGCAGCCCGGACAACATCCGCGCCGCCGTCGAGGGCTCGCTCCGGCGTCTGGGCACCGACCGCATCGACCTCTACTACCAGCACCGCGTCGACCCGGACACTCCCGTCGAGGACACCGTCGGCGCGCTCGCCGAACTGGTCGCCGAGGGCAAGGTCCGCCACATCGGGCTCTCCGAGGCGGGCGTCGGCACCATCCGCCGCGCCCACGCCGTGCACCCGCTCGCCGCCGTGCAGTCGGAGTACTCGCTGTGGACCCGCGATCCGGAGGCCGCCGTGCTGCCCGTCCTGCGGGAACTGGGGATCGGGTTCGTGGCGTACTCGCCGCTGGGCCACGGCTTCCTCACCGGCCGGGTCCGCTCGACCGCGGACTTCGACCCGAGCGACCTGCGGGCGACCAACCCCCGGTTCCTCGGCGAGAACTTCCACCACAACCAGCGCATCGCCGACGCGGTCGAGGCGGTCGCCGCCGCGGCCGGCGCGACACCGGCCCAGGTGGCCCTGGCCTGGCTGCTCACCCGGGGCGAGGACATCGCGGTCATCCCCGGCACCAGGCGGGCCGCCCGGGTCGCGGAGAACACCGCCGCCGACGCCGTCGATCTGACGCCGGGGCACCTCACCGCACTCGACCGGCTCCCCGCCGCCGCGGGCGATCACCACACGCCCGAGCAGATGGCGGAACTGGGCCGCTGACCCCTGCGGCCCTGCCCGGCTCCCCGGCCGGAAGGCCGGGGCCCGGGGTGCGCCGGCGGGCGCCCTCACCCTGGTCGTCCAGCCCGTTCACGACACCGTTCACCGGCCCGGCCGGTCCGGCCGGCGACGCCGACACCGGCCCCGATCCCAGGCCGGCCGGGACGGGCAACAACCCACTCGGGCACGAGGATCATGGACTTCGGCTGGAGTACCATGAGCACGACCCAGCCAGATAGGTTTCCGCCGCGGGGGTGACGGTTTGGAAGAGTCGGCTATGCCACCTGATGTGACGCGTCGTGACGATGCCGGTTCCGGTGGTGGGGTGCTCGATGCCGCCGTGACGCGTCGTGACGACGGCGGTGGTGGTTCCCCGGCTCTGCTGCGACTGCCGTCGGCGCTGGCCGAACGGTTCGTGGTGGTCGGGGAGTTGCCGCACCAGGGGCGTGAGGCGGACGTGCTGCTGGTCCGCGACGCTGCGGGGGGTGAGTTCGTCGCGAAGGTGTACCGCAGCGGGGTGCGGGTCATGCCCGAGGTCTGGGAGCGCCTGCGGGGACTGGACACCAGCCATGTGGTGCGGGTGGTCGAGACGGGCTTCTCGGACGGGCGCGACTTCGAGGTGTCGGAGTACCTCCCCTGCGGATCGCTGGAGGACCTGGTCGGGGTGGGGACCGTGCTGGCGCCGGCCGCCCTGTCCGGGGTCGTCTCCCAGTTGACGGAGGCCGTGGCGCATCTGCACGGCGCGGGGATCGTGCACGGCGACCTGAAGCCCTCGAACGTGCTCTTACGCCGGCGGGATCCACTGGAGTTGGCGCTGGCGGACTTCGGCGTGAGCAAGTCCCTGGATGTGACGTCCCGGTTCACGCAGCGGGTGTTCGGGACGCTGGCGTACTCGGCGCCGGAGTACCTGTTCGGCGCGGAGGTGTCCGGCTCGCAGGACTGGTGGTCGGTCGGGATGATCGCCCGTCAACTGGCCACCGGCCGTGCGCCGTTCGACGGCCTGTCGGAGCCGGCGGTCCGGCATCACCTGGCGACTCGGCCGGTCGACGTGTCGGATGTGGCGGACGAGCGGGTACGGCTGCTGTGCAGCGGGCTGCTGGTCAGGGATCCGGGCCGCCGGTGGGGCGCTTCCGAGGTGCGCAGGTGGCTCGACGGCGGCACCCCGGAGGTGGCGGAGGAGTCCCCCGCCGCGGGCACCGAGCCGGCGAGCGCCACCGGCCGCAGTCCCCTGCAGTTCAACGGTGTGAAGTACACCGAGAAGACGGCACTGGCCCGGGCCCTGGCAGCGGACTGGGAGACCGCCGCACGCCGGTTCTTCGTGTCCATGGGGGAACGGGACAACCCCAGCCAGGGCTGGCGCCAACTGCGCAACTGGCTGGCGCAGTTCGACGATCCCGAGCACGACGGCGCCGAGGAGCTCGTGGACCTGGTCGACGTCCACCTCCCGGGGACCGACGTGCCGGACGCGAAGGTGCTGCGGCTGCTGCACTGGCTCGATCCGACGATGCCGCCCGTCTACCGCGGCACGCGCATGCTTCCCGAGGACCTGCTCACGCTCGCCGAACAGGCCTTGTCCCCCCAGGACGACGACGGGCGCCGGACCGCGCGGGGGCTCGTCGACGAGTTGTACACCCGCGACCTGCTCGCCGTCCTCGCGACCTTCGGCGAAGGCACCCACCAGCTCGCCGATGTGAACCGTCGCTGGCACGACCTGAATGCCCGCTGGGACGGGCTGCGGGAGTCGACCGCGCTGCCACCCAGGATCCGGAGCGAACTCGCGGACTCCGAGATCCGCGTGGAGGCGCTGGCCGTCGCCGTGTCCCCGGAATGGGCCCGGGCGCTACGACAACGGGTCGAATCCTCCGCGGCGTCCGTACCGGGCAGGATCGGCTGGTTCGACGCGCTGCTGGCCGACGGCGGGGACCCTGTCCGTCACCTGGCGGCCCTGCGCACGCTGACGACCGCCGTCGCCGAAGCCCGTCGTCTGGAGGAGGCGCTGCGCGCCAACGAGGCCGCGGCGACGGCCCAGCGGCGCGAGTGGCAGGAATCCGAGGAACGCAGGCAGTCCGGTACCGGAGAGGCGATTCTGCGCGCCATCGGCGGAGTGGCCCTGCTGTTCGCCCTGCCGGTCGGTGTGCCGCTGGTCCTGGGAACCCTGGTCGGCGAGGAGGAGTTCCTGACGCGGTTCATCCCTGCCGCGACGGTGACCTGCGGGGTTCCGCTCGTCTGCGAGCTGGTGCTGGCAGCGAAGCTCGGACAGGTCTACCACCCGCAGTGGTCCCTTCAGTCCCGCCTCGCCGACATCGGCCGCCGTCTGTCCGGCGGGCGGGAAGCACTGGCGACCCAGCTGCGGCCGATGCGGAAGAGGACGATCGCCTTCGGCGGGGGCTGCATCCTCTACCTGGTGCTCGGCAGCGTGATCTGGGTGATCGTCACACTGGAGATCTGGTCACCGATCACCCTGGTGGTCGCGGCGGGGTACGGATTCTGGTCGTTCCTCCGGTACCGGGAGTGGCGCACGGCACACGAGGCGCAGCAGACGCAGGTTCTGGGGGAGCGATGAGCGGGCCCAAGTGCACGACGTACCGGGTAGACGAGGCCCTCACCGCGGCGGCGTTGCGCGCGGCCGCGGAGGACGCCGCGGTGCGCGAGGCCACGCGACGCCGTGAGGAAGCCGCCCGCCAGGCGGCCCTCCAGGCCGCGGCCGCCCGGGACGCCGCCGTGCGCGCGGTGAAGTCGCGCAACGCGCGGATCGCGGCTCTGGCCGTGTCCCTCGAAGGCTTCGAGCAGCAGTACGGTGCCTCCGTCGGCGTGCGGCCTCTCGAACCGCTGCGCATCGACGCGCAGTCCACGTCCCAGCTGGAGGACTGGTGCGCCGAGGCCGATCGCGCGCTGGCCGCCGCGGAGCGGGAACTGCGGGAACAGGCCGCCCGCGCCCTCGCGGCGAGCCTGTTCGCCGACGTGGCCGGGCACACCGCCGGGCGCCGTCCGGTCGGCGCCGCCGAGTTGTTCGCGGACCGCCCGAAGCCCTCCGGCGTCGTCGTCTCCGAGTCCTCGGACGAAGCCGCGCGCGAGGAGGTCGAACAAACCCTGACCCGGGTCCTGTCGCGCCTCCTTCCGGACTGCGGCGAGGGCGACCGGGCGGACGCTCGGCAGGCCGCGGCGCGGGTGGCCGAGGCGACCACCCTCGACGAAGCACGCACCTGGCTGACCGAGACGAGGCTCCGGGTCCAACGTGCCAATTCGGCCGCGGAGGCCAGGCGGCGCGACGCCGACGAGGCGATCGGGTTCCTCCACGACCTGGAGAACGCCCGGGTCGCGGACGTGGACCCGGTGCGGGCCCTGCTCGCGGAGGTCGTGGCCGGCCGCCGGGCCCTCGACGAGCCACTGCGCCGACGGGTGGCCGGCTGCCGGGCCGCGGCCGAGGCGGAAGCCGAACAGCGGTACGTGGTCAACACGGTGACGGACGCCCTGACCGACCTCGGCTACCAGGTCAGCCAGGGGTTCGAGACGCTCACCGTCACCGACGGCGCCCTGCGCCTGTCACGGAGCGAGTGGCCCGAGCACGCGGTCAACCTGGTCGTCGACCAGCAGGGCGGTCAGATGCGTACCGCGGTGGTGCGCACCGCTGCCGGAAGCGGTGACG
Organism: Kitasatospora sp. NPDC057542; assembly: GCF_042801945.1. Classification (NCBI taxonomy): domain Bacteria; kingdom Bacillati; phylum Actinomycetota; class Actinomycetes; order Kitasatosporales; family Streptomycetaceae; genus Kitasatospora; species Kitasatospora sp. NPDC057542. Next base: position 12,646 of record NZ_JBHVFE010000028.1, on the reverse strand, counting down.
ACGACGCGCACATCGACGTCGAGCGCGAGGAACAGTGGTGTCAGGACTTCCATGAACTCCGTGGCCGCCTCGCACGGGCGGGGCTGAGCACGGACGTCCAGGTCGCCGTCCCGCCCGGAGAGGTTCCGGTGCCCCTGGCCGTCTCCCCGGCCGCTTCGAGCACGCGGGCCCGGCCCAGGTACCGGGAGCGCGATCGGTGATCCGCCCGAGGGACTGACAGGGTCCGGACCGGAAGCCGGCAACATGTGGAGGGGGAACCTTGTCCGCCGAGGACACGCACGCACCTGATGGCGTCCCGCCGACGGCGGGGCCGCCGTTCGTCCGGGAATTCGACGCGACCCTGCCCGTCCACTCACAGTTCGTGCTGTGGGGGAACCGCCATGACAGCTTCCTCGTCCGGGAGTCCGGCAGCACACGCCCCCGCCTGCTGTCCTTGCTGGACCTGCTCTGGGAGACGCTCCGTGCGAGCGGCTACGCGTGCCTGCTCGTCCACGACCCCGTGGACGGTCTCCGGGTGCACCTGCCGGCCGGTGCCACCGACGAGGAGGCCGGTCAGGCCGAGGCGGCCGCGTCCCGGCTGCTTCCCCGGCGTCCACGGCCGGGAACACTTCCCTCGTTGGAGACCCTGCGCACCCTGATGGCCGAGCTGGCCCGTCCCGCACAGCCGGTCCGGGCGGCGCTCGCGATCGACGACGCCTCCCGCATCGCGCGCAGTGCGACGGAGCTGGAGCCGAACGAGCGGGACTTCTTCAGGTTCTGTGCCAGGCTCTCCCGGACCGCGGTTCCGGTGGGTGCGCAGAGCGGCCGTACGACCCCGCTGTACAACCCGGTGATCTGGCTGGCTGACCGTGAGGGCGATCTACCGGCCTGGCTCACCTCGGCCAACGACCAGATCCGGTCCATCGGGCTCCCGGTGCCGGACCTGGGTGACCGGCAGGCCACCGCGCGCCTGCTGATGAAGCTCTTCGGCGTCACGGACCTCGACTCGGACCCGCGCGCGACCGAGGCCTGCGACGCGTTCGCGGCTCAGACGGACGGACTCACTCTGCAGGCGATGATCGAGGTCACGCGGCTGGCCCGGGACCGCGGCCTGACGATGACGGAGCTTCCGGACGCGATCCGCATCTACAAGCTCGGCGTCATGGACAACCCCTGGAAGCGGGAGTACCTCCGCAAGCGGATCACGGACGGCCAGCATTCGATCCCGCAGCGCGTCGTCGGACAGCCGCAGGCCGTCACCAAGACCCTCGACATCCTGAAGCGGGCGGCCCTCGGGCTGTCCGGCGCGCAGCAGTCCCGGTCCTCGGCCCGGCCGCGTGGCGTGCTGTTCTTCGCCGGTCCCACGGGCGTGGGCAAGACGGAACTGGCCAAGGCCATCTCGTCGTTGATCTTCGCGGACGAGTCCGCCTACCTGCGGTTCGACATGAGCGAGTTCTCCGCGGAGCACGCCGGGGACCGGCTGATCGGGGCGCCACCGGGGTACGTCGGATTCGAGGCGGGCGGCGAACTGACCAACGCGGTGCGTCAACAGCCCTTCAGGGTGATCCTCTTCGACGAGATCGAGAAGGCCCACCCGCGGATCCTGGACAAGTTCCTGCAGATCCTGGAGGACGGCCGGCTGACGGACGGGCGCGGCTCGACGGTGCACTTCTCCGAGTCCGTCCTCGTGTTCACCTCCAACCTCGGCACGAACGTGGAGGACGGCGGCGGGCGGCTCGTGCCCCACGTCCACCCCGACATGCCGTACGAGGAGATCGAGGAGCGCATGAAGGCGGCGATCAACGACCACTTCACCAGGGTCCTCGGCCGGCCGGAGCTGCTCAACCGCTTCGGGGACAACATCGTGGTGTTCAACTTCATCGACCGTGAGGCGGCCGCCCGGATCTTCGGCCTCCAGCTCGACAACATCGTCTCCAGGGTCCACGAGGAGCAGGGCATCGTCCTGGAGGTGGACCCCGAGGTCCGGGCCGCACTGCGGAAGTGCTGCACCGACAACCCGCACATGGGGGGCCGGGGCATCGGCATGGCCCTGGAATCGCAGTTCGTCAATCCCCTCGCCCGGGCCCTGTTCGACCGCGACCCGGCCGCGGGTGCGCACGTCCGGGTGACGGGCCTTCGGCGCGAGGGCGACATCGTCTCCGTGGAGCTGGCATGACGCCCTCCCCCGACTCCCCCGCCGTCCCCGGACCCGGCCCCGGCCCCGTCAGGCTGATGCTGAACAAGGCGCACTACCCGGTGACCTCGCTGGGCCCCGGGACCCGGGCGGGCATCTGGACGCAGGGCTGCACGATCGGCTGTGCCGGGTGCGTCTCCCGGGACACCTGGACGGCCGATCCCGGCACCTTCGTGGACCTCGCGGCACTCCAGGACTGGCTTTCCGGCCTGCCCGATCCGCTCGACGGGATCACGGTCTCGGGGGGAGAGCCGTTCCAGCAGCCCGAAGCGCTCGCCGCGCTCCTGGAGTGGGTCGGCGCCTGGCGCCGCGAGCGGACCGCGCCCCTGGACGTGCTCGTCTACAGCGGGTACTCCCTCGCCCGGCTGAGGAGGGAGCACTCCGCGCTCCTGGACCACTGCGACGCGGTGCTCACCGGTCCGTACGTCGAGCGCCTCAACAGCCCCGGACTGCGCTGGAGGGGTTCGAGCAACCAGCGTCTGACCGCACTGACCGATCTCGGGCGCGAGCGGTACGAGGGAAGCGGCTCCGTCGACTCCCCGCCCATGCAGGTCGAGGTGGCCGACGGCCGCATCTGGTTCATCGGCGTTCCCCGCCAGGGCGACATGGACCGCCTGAGCGCCCGGCTCCGATCGGCCGGCATCACCATGGAAGGGGTGTCATGGCGCAGCTGATCTGTTCGTCCTGCGGCCTGGCGGCGGAGGACGACGATCTGATCTGCCGGGGATGCTCGGGAAACCTCAGCCGTCCCGTCGTCGCCCGGTACCCGCTGCCCGGGCCGCCCGTGCCCCCACCCCCGTCCGTGCCCCCGCTCGTGCCCGCGGCCGGGGCGGGGACCCCGGGGACGGCGGACGGGGGCGACCCGGCCGAGGAGGAGCAGCCCCGGGTCTGCCCGCACTGCGGAGCCCCGGTTCCGGTGCCGACCAACCAGGTGTGCGTGGCCTGCCAGCGGATGCTGGGCGAGGCGCGCCCGTCCCGTGCCGCCGGCGCCGGCGAGCAGGCCGGGGACGTGCACGCGACCCGCCGCGACATCCCCACCGTCGTCCTGCGGATCCGGTTCGGTGCGGTGGAGCGCACCGTGACGCCGGGCAGCACCCTGCTCCTCGGCCGCGCTCCGGCCGCCCACACCACGCGCGGCCTGCTGGAACGCTACGACAACGTGTCCCGTCAGCACGCGACCGTCGGCCTGGAACCGGACGGCACCGCGTGGGTACGGGACGAGCACTCCACCAACGGCACCTTCGTGAACAGCAGCCCGGTCAGCGCCGGCGCGCGGACACCCCTGCGGGACGGCGACGTGCTGAGGCTGGCGGCGGACTGCACGCTCGGGATCACCGTCGACCAGCCGGGTGAAGGGGACCGGCGATGACCGGCCCCCGGGACGTGGTCGAGGTGACCGTCACCGCGATGACCCACCGCGGCGCCGTCCGCGGCGGCAACGAGGACGCGTTCGTCATCGGGTCGCTGACCGCGGCCGGTGTGGACACCGTCGATCCCGTCGTGGTGCGGCTGCTGGTCGAGGAACCGACCGTGGTCGCGGTCGCCGACGGGCTCGGTGGCCACAACGCCGGCGAGATCGCCGCGGCCCTCACCGTCCGCAGGCTGGCGGAGCGCGCCCGGAGCACCGGCGTCGGCGAGCTGCTCCGGGAGATCAACACGGAGCTGTACGAGCTGGCCGAAGCGGACCCGGCGTGTGCCGGTGCGGGAACCACGGCCGTGGGACTGTGGCTGACCCCCGGCCGGGTGTTCTGGTTCAACGTCGGCGACTCCCGCCTCTACCGCGAGGACGGCGGCTACCTGGGGCAGGTGTCGGTGGACGACTCTCCCGTGACGGACCGGGACGAGCCGGGGCGGGCAGCCACCCCTACGAACCTCGTCCTCCAGACCCTCGGCGGTGCCGCGTCCTTCGAGCCCGTCCACCCGCACACCGGCACCGAGCGGTACGTCCCGGGCAGCCGGTGGCTGCTCTGCAGCGACGGGCTGTCGGACCTGGTGGACGTGGCCGAGATGGAAGTGATCCTCGCCGGGAACCCCGACGACGACGTCCGGGCGGTGAAGGCCCTCTGGGTCGCCGCGATGAACGCCGGCGGCCGGGACAACATCACCGCCCTGTTGGTGCGCTGCTGAGACCCGACCGCGCGGCCGGCCGGCCACCGCTCCGGAAGGAGCGGAAGCCGGCCGGCCCGTACGTCACCCGTACCGGTCAGTCGCAGCCCTTGGTGCTGTTGGCCGTGATCGCCTCGGCCGTGTAGGGGCACTGGAAGCCGATCCAGCGCAGCTTCTCCCATATCTGCGACCAGGGCTTCAGCGGGCCACGGCACACCATGAACTTCTGGTCGTTGTCGGACACCGGCAGGTCGTTCTTGTACTGGCCGCGCTCCTCGCACGACTGGAAGAGCTCCCCGAACGTCTTCGGGTCGGCGCCGATGGTGATCACGGTCGTCTTGTCGTCGCCGGGCCGCCCGAAGTCGGCGTACGAGTTGTGGCCGCTGTACGCCTTCGGCAGCCCGTACGTCGGCCCCCACTTGTCGATCGCGCCGGCCTGGCCGTAGTGGTTGCCGTAGACGACGGTGCGCGCCTGCTCGTCCGCCGGCAGCGAGTGGTAGATGCTGCTCACCTGCCGGGTCATCTCGGGCCAGCCGACCTGGTCGAACTGGACGATGGCCAGCTCCTTGAGGACCGGGTTGTCCGCGTACGTGTCGATCGGGAGCGTGGGCAGCACCAGGACCGCGGACATCGCCCCGTTGAGCACGGCCAGCCCGCCGATCACCCCGATTCGCTTGCCGCTGCGCATCCACCGGTCGACGACCACGGCCCCCGCGGCGAGGAGGACGTACTGCAGCGAGGTCGTGTAGGCGCCTTGCCCCCCGATGATCAGCAGCACGACGCACATCAGCGGGTACGACCAGCCGACGAACCGGTAGGCGCGCCACTCGGGACGACGCAGCAGCGCGACCAGCCCGGCGATCCACACCGGGTTCAGGAAGAGCCCGATGAGGAGGAGCTGCGTCGGGAGGAAGGTGCTGCGGGACAGGGAGTCCAGCGCCTTGGACAGCGCGGCGCTCATCTCCAGCTGCGGCATGCCGTGCGTCACCTGCCAGATCAGCACCGGCGAGGCGATGACCGCGGCCACGCCGATCGCGGCCGGGAACCGCCAGGTCCGGAACACCCACCGCGGTCCGAACACCAGCAGACCGGCCCCGAGGCACAGGAGCAGGAGAACCAGCAGGTACTTCGCGGTCAGGCCGACGCCGACCACGACGCCGATCGCCCACCACAGGCGGGTGTCGCGGGTGCGCACCATCCGGATCAGCAGCCAGGACGCCGTGATCCAGGACAGCTCGTCCCAGTTGTTCGTGCCCATGATGTGGCCGGTGAACATGACCAGGCCCGACGCGAACGCCAGGTACGCCGCGAGCTTCTGCGCCCGGGTGCCGCCGCCCAGCTCGCGGGCGATCAGCGGGGCGAGCAGCACGGCCACGGCGGCCATGAGCGCCGGCATCACGCGGAAGCCGAAGAGGTTGTCCCCGAACACCGCGATCTCGACCTTGCCGACGAGCGCGACGAGCGGCGGCTGGTCGATGTAGCCCCACGCGAGATGGCTGCTCGCCACCCGGGTGTAGAGCTCGTCGATGTGGTAGCCGTGCCGGGTGGCCAGCGCCAGCAGGCACACCGTCATCGCGGCGGCGGCCAGTGACACCGGCCGCCAGGGCACGGGGGTCAACCCCTCGGGCGGCTTGGACGCCTCTTGTTCCGAGGAAGCGGTCGCTGTCGCGAAAGTCATTAGGGACTCCATGCCGTCGTGGCTCGCTGCCGTGCCGGATGCCGGGCACGACTCAGCCCTTAAATATCGAGGCGCGCACCTCCGTCCTCAACGAACTTGAACCGTGCCGACATTGCGCAGGCCGGACGGTGGCCCGAGCCCGGGGCGGGGACACGGCTGGCCTCGGAATTTCATCCACGGGTCAACTTCATGGCGGGATCCCCCCTCCGCCGGAACACTCGGTGACGTCAGCTGCCGTCTCACAGGGAAGCCACGGCATGACCACACCCCTGCCACGCAACCGGAACTACCGCATCCTCTGGTCCGGCATGTTCCTGTCCGAGATGGCCGCCGAGATCGCGTACATCGCGTTCCCGCTCCTCCTGCTCGCCCACGGAGGCTCGGCGGCCGCCGTCTCCGGTGTCGCCGCCGTGCTCGCCGGCGCCCGTACGCTGGTCAGCCTGCCCGCCGGGGCGCTGGCCGACCGCGTGAACCGCAAGCGGGTGATGGTGGTGGCCCAGGGCGTCCGTACGGTGGCGATGCTCAGCATCGCCGTCGCCGTCCTGCTGGGCGACTGCCCGCTGTGGCAGGTCCTGCTCGTGGCGGTCGTCGAGGGCGCGGCCGCCGGCATCTTCGTCCCGGCCGAGAACGCGGCCCTGCCCCAGGTCGTGCCGGAGGACCAGCTGCCGCAGGCGCTGGCACGCAACGCGGCCCGGCCGTTCGCCGCGCTCCTGATCGGTCCGGCACTGGCCGGCTTCACGTTCGGGCTGTACGAGGTGCTGCCGTTCACGCTGAACACGTCGGCGCTCGCGGTGTCGTTCCTGGCGCTGGCGGCACTGCACCTGCCGCACCGCGCCGCCGGGCCCTCGGCCGACGAGGGGACCGCCGCTGCCGCCCCACCGCGGCCCGACGGGTTCAGGACGCTGCTGCGCATGCCGGTCATCCGGGCGACGATGGCCTGGATCGTCGGTGTGAACCTCGCGTTCCACACCCTGGTCGTGCTCGTGCTCATCGTGTCGGGCGAGGACCACGTCGCACCCGGGCAGATGGGCCTGATGATGACGTGCTTCGGCGCGGGCGGCCTGGTCGGCGCCCTGGTCGCCGACCGTCTGCACGCGGCGGCGCTGTCGCCGGCGGCGCTGGTCATCGGCTCGACCTGGGTCTTCGCCGCCGTCGCCGCCGTCATGGCGTACGCACCGCGCGGCGTGCCGCTCGGCATCCTGCTGGGCGTGGCCGCGATGGCCATGCCGATCGCGAACACGACCGTGATCACCTGCCAACTGTCGGCCGTGCCCGACGGCATGCGCGGCCGCCTGTCCGGCCTGGTCGGTCTCGGCTCCGAACTGGCCGCCACGGCCGGCCCCGTCGTCGCCGGCGTGCTGTCCGCCGGCACCCGGGACGGCGCCGTGAGCATCCTCGGCGCGGCCGCTCTGCTGGTGGCCGTCGCCGGCGGCGCCACCCTGAGCCCGACCCTGCGCCGCCTCGCACTGCCCCGTCCGTCGGCCGTACAGCAGCCGGCGCACTCCTGACCACCGACACCGGAGGAAGAAGATGCAGAAACTGCAGTTGCGCGACGAGGACATCGTCGCGATCGAGAAGGTCACCGCGGAGGTCGCGGAGCGCTTCTCGACCATCGAGGATCCCGCCCTGCACCGGGCCGCCCAGGTCTACGCGCACGAGTTGCCGCGCGAACTGCGGACGGCGCTGGTCGACTTCAAGCTGACCGAGCCGTCGGGTGTGCTGGTCGTGTCCGGACTGCCGGTCGAGGACGCGGAACTCGGGCCCACCCCGCCGGACTGGCGCGACAAGGCCGCGCCCGACGCGACGCTGCGCTTCGACATCCCGTTCCTGCTGATCAGCTGCCTGCTCGGCGAGCCGATCGGCTGGGCCACCCAGCAGGACGGGCGGGTCATGCACGACATCTTCCCGATCCGTGCCCACGAACACGGCCAGATCGGCTGGGGAAGCGCGGAGACGCTCGCCTGGCACACCGAGGACGCCTTCCATCCCCTGCGCACCGACTACCTGGCCCTCATGTGCCTGCGCAACCCCGACGCGGTGGAGACCACCTTCGCCGACATCGCCGACGCGCAGCTCGACGACGCGACGCGCGCGGCCCTGGCGGAGGAGCGCTTCAGGATCCTGCCGGACGACTCGCACCGTCCGCAGAACCAGGTCGCGGGCGGCCAGGAAGATCCCGAAGTGGCCGAGCTCAGGAGGCGCAGCGCCGAGCGGGTGGAGAGCGCCCTGCAGTCCCCCGAGCCGGTCGCGGTTCTCTTCGGCTCGCCGAAGGATCCGTACGTCCGGCTGGACCCCTATTACATGCAGGGCGTGCAGGATGAATCCGAGCAGCGGGTCCTGGACAAGATCGGGAAGGCCCTGGACGACGCGATGGGCGGAGTGGCCCTGACTCCCGGCGATATCGTTTTCATTGACAACTACCGTGTGGTTCACGGCCGTAAGCCCTTCCAGGCGCGTTTCGACGGCACCGACCGTTGGCTGCGTCGGCTGAATATCACCCGTGATCTGCGAAAGTCCCGGCACACCCGGTTGTCGGCGGCGTCGCGGGTCATCTACTGAGGACGTCCTCGCCGCCCTCGAACGCCGGCTCGCCACTCGACACGATCCGCATCGCCCCGGGGTCGTCGGTGGCGAGCGCGCCCGGGGCACCGTCCTGTTCGAGTGCGGGAGCACACATCGGGCCGGCCGCGGATCGCCTGCCGGACCGGCTCGGTGACGGCGCCTCCGACGGAGACGCGTACGGAGGCACCGGCACCTCGCCCCGGCCGCGCGGCAGGGCCGGGTCGGCGATCGCCTCGCAGCCGTCGACGAGCCTCACCAGCAGGTTCACCGCGATCCGACCCGGGGCGTGTCCGGTGCCACCCGGCCGCAGCCCGCACAGTACGGAGGAGGTCGAGCGCCGCTCGACAAGCACTCAAGGGCTCCACGTCACCACCGCCACCCGGTCCGGGCAAAGTCGGAAGATTTCGATCTTGCCATTGCCGGTGGCACACCCGTAGGCTTCTGCGTGCCATAAGCGCATCAGGTGTGACACGGGGGCGACAGTGTTGCGCATTCATGTAACCAGCGAAGACATTCAGCGCTTAAGAATGGTCCACACCTTAGGACCGATGTCCGAAGCGCTCTTCGCACTTCACCGTTTCGGACGTGACCGTGCTCGCGGCGGTGTCGGTTGGCACAAGTTCGTGCGCGAGCGACTTGGCGACGACCTGCCCGCCGTGGACAAGGTCGTCTCCGAGTACCGAGTAATTCCCGATCTCCTGTGGCTGCTCGAACGGGACGGGCCCGACGCGGATTCGGTGCCGTCGGCCGTACGCGCCAGAGCTCGCAGCCTCGCCCAGGTGGTCGTCCTGTTCTGCTGCGCGGGCATCCTGCCCTACTGGTCACGCATGCAGGCCCGGCTGGAGATCGAGCGCGACGTGCGCGGGCGGATGGCCATCACGAACGGCATCGAGTTCCTGCTCGCGGGCCTGCACCCCAAGGTGACCTGGGAGTCCTCGGAGCTGCGCATCGCGTCCGACCTCGATCTCGACATCGAACTCGACGGGCGCGGCCTGATCCTGAGCCCCTCACTCTTCCTCCCTCCCAAGACCTGCGTGCTCGTGCGCTCCGAGCGGCAGTCCGGCGTGCCCGCGCTCGTCTTCTCCGTGCCGCTGGATCTCAACGACCTGGAGTCGACTCCCGAGGACTCGGAGGTCGAGGGCGACCGGGCGCTGGCCGCCCTCGTCGGAGCCACCCGGGCGGCCGCCCTGCGCGCGCTGTCCGAGAGCGGCACCACCGGCGATCTGTCCGACCGGCTCGGCATCTCCCTCTCCGGTGCCAGCAAGCAGGCCACCGTGCTGCGCGAGGCGGGCCTGATCACGACGTTGCGCAACCGCACCACCGCCATGCACACCCTCACTCCGCTCGGACTGGCGCTCCTGCAAGGGGAGTTGCCCACCGAGCTCACCGGCCTGCCGGGCATCCCGGGCAACCCGCCGGCGGGTGAGCTGCGGGGCGGTCCGGGGCTCCGCAGCGCTAGGGCATGACCTGCGTCTCGACCACGCGACCTTCGACGAGCAGCACCACCGCGTCGGCCCGTTCCAGGGAGGCCAGGTTCGCGGCCGAGGCCACGACGCAGAGCCCCTGCCGGTCCACCAGGTCGCGCAGCAGGTCCAGGATCGCCTCCGCGTCGGAGGACGGAAGCCCGCTGGTGAGGTCGTCGGCGAGCAGCACGTCGGGGGCGTCGGCGACCGCGACCGCGACCGCGGCGGCGCGTTGCCGACGCCCCGTCAGGTCGAGTACGGGGGTGTCCCGCTCGTCCCACAGGTCCAGCCGGTACAGTGCCTCGCGCAGCAGTTCGGCCGATCCGGCCGGCAGTCGATCGAGCACCGAGGCGAGCGTGCCGGTCGTCGCCAGCTGCTCCGTCACCGGCCGCAGTCCGACGTGCGAGAGCCGGAGGTCCTCGGCCAGACGGACCTCGCCCGTCGCCACCGGATCCAGCCCGGCGGCGCACCGCAGGATGCTGGTCTTGCCCGCGGCGGCCGGCCCGGCCAACGCCGTCCAGGTGCCGGCCTCGGCAGCGAAGCTCACATTCTCGATCACATATCCGGACTCGATGCCGCCGGCTCCGATCGTGCCGACATGGCACAGCTGCAGAGCCGGACGATGGTCAGTCATGTCGATCTCTTTCAACGTTCGGGAGGTAAGTTGTGCAACCGGTCCGCCATCCCCGTTCCACTCCGGCGGAGGTGGGCCGATTTTATCCATCTCCGCTTCCGGATACTCGTCATGAGCAGCATGTTATGGTCTCCGGCGCTGATGAGCCCATACCCCCTGCCGCAGGGAAAGAACTACAGCCTGCTGTAATGCGCATGGCGGCCCGGTGTGCTCCGGTGATCCGCACCTGGACGTCACTGCTTCGGGCCACAATCTATCTGCTCGGGGAATTCGGCACCGCGGCCATGAGCCTCCTGTCTTTCCTGCTGCTCTGTCACCCGAGCCTGCGTCAGGCGTGGGCCGACTGGCACCGGCAGCGAGCCGGCCGTCTGCTGGGCCGCCCGGTCCGCGCGCAGAGCATCGCCCTGCCCCGTCATCTGTACTGGCTCGCCCTCCACGTCACGTTCGGCCTCGCCTGCGGGCTCGCCGCGGTCCTCTGCGTCGGCAACGCGCTGCTGATCGTGGTGTCGCTGCCGCTGTCGTGGGCGTTTCCGCCGGACGACGACTCGAAGCCGACGCTGGACCTCCCGGTGGTCGGCTGGCACGAAGCGCTCTCCGGTCCGTCGGTGGGGACCCTCCTGCTCGCCGTCGGCTGCCTGGCACTGCCGAAACTCGCCACGGGTCACGCCCGTCTGACTCTCGCCGTGCTCGCGTCGTCACGCGCCCAGAGACTCGCCGATCGCGTGGCCACGCTCACCCGCACCCGCACGGACGCGCTCGAAGCGCACGGCGCCGAGCTGCGGCGGATCGAGCGCGACCTGCACGACGGCACCCAGGCACGGCTGGTGGCCGTGGCGATGCGGCTCGCGGTGGCCCGGCGGTGCCTCGACCGTGACCCGGCCACCGTCGCCCGGATGCTGGCCGAGGCGACCGACGTCAACGAGGAGGCCATGGTCGAGCTTCGCGAGGTGCTCCGCGGCATCTACCCGCCCATCCTCGCCGACCGCGGACTGCGGGGAGCCCTGCGCACCGTCGCCGCCCGGGCCGGCGTGCCGGTCTCGCTCGACATCGGCGAACTTCGCCGGATCCCTGCGGCCATCGAGGCGGTCGCCTATTTCGTGGCCACCGAAGCGCTGACGAACGTGGCCAAGCACAGCCGGGCCACCGAGGCCGGGCTGAAGGTGTGGAGCGCCGAGGACGTGCTGACGGTCGTCGTCACCGACAACGGCGTGGGCGGCGCGCGGGAGAACGGCGGCAGCGGACTGGCCGGTCTCCGTGGCCGCGCGCAGGCCCTCGACGGCTGCGTCACGGTCGTCAGCCCGGAGGGCGGCCCCACCACGATCACCGTAGAGCTGCCGTGCGGATAGTCATCGCGGAGGACAACGTCCTGCTCGCCACCGGTCTGGAGCTGCTGCTGGCCAGTTCCGGCTACGAGGTGGCCGAGGTCGCCGCCGACGCCGAGGGATTCCTGGCCGCGGTGGACCGGCACCGCCCGGCCGTCACCATCGTCGACGTGCGGCTGCCGCCGCGGTTCCGCGACGAGGGGATCCGGGCCGCGATCGAGGCCCGGCGCGTCCATCCCGGCCTGCCGGTCCTGGTGCTGTCCCAGTACGTGGAGGAGACGTACGCGTCCGAGCTGCTCTCCAGCAGCGGTGGCGGCGTCGGCTATCTGCTCAAGGACCGCATCAGCCGGGTCGACGAGTTCCTGGCGGCGCTCGACCGGGTGGCCACCGGCGGCACGGCTCTCGACCCCGACGTGGTGACCCAGTTGCTCGCCAGGCGGACGCAGCCGCTGTCCACGCTCACCCGACGGGAGCGGGAGGTCCTGGCGCTCATGGCGGAGGGGCACGACAACGCCACGCTGGCCAAGAAGCTGTGCATCACCGACAACGCCGTGCACAAGCACATCGGCAACATCTTCGCGAAGTTCGAGCTCACCGAGACCGACGCCGGCCATCGGCGGGTCCGGGCCGTGCTGACCTACCTGGAGGCATCCTGACGGCTTCGAACCGGTGAACGACGAAGCGGCGGGCCCGTTCGGGGAACGGGCC
>NZ_JBHVFE010000027.1:0-38061 GCF_042801945.1 Kitasatospora sp. NPDC057542 | reverse complement strand
CGTTCCTCCTCGGCCGCCGCAGCGGTCAAAAGTGCCCGGCTCAGTGGATGATGCCGGTGCGCAGCGCGACCGCGACCATTCCGGCACGGTCGCCGGTGCCCAGCTTGCGGGCGATCCGCGCGAGGTGGCTCTTGACGGTGAGCGCCGACAGACCCATCGCTACGCCGATCGCCTTATTGGACTGTCCCTCGGCGACCAGTCGCAGCACCTCGACCTCGCGGCCGGACAGCTCGCGGTAGGCGGCCTGCTGCGCGCCCGGCGCCCCGGGGGCCCCGGGGGCGCCAGGGGCGCCAGGGGCGCCCGGAGCACCGGCCGCGCCCGGCATGCCCGGCATTCCGGGGCGGCGCATCCGGCCGGCCAGCCCGGCGGCGCCGAGCGGCATCCCGGGGCGGCCCGGCATCGCGACGTTCGTCCGGGTACCGGTCACCACGTATCCCTTGACACCGCCGGCCAGCGCGCTGCGGACCGCGCCGATGTCGTCGGCGGCGGACAGGGCCAGGCCGTTGGGCCAGCCCGCGGCGCGGGTCTCGGCGAGGATGGTCAGCCCGGAGCCGTCCGGCAGGTGTACGTCGGCGACGCAGATGTCACGAGGGGTGGAGACCCGTGGGCGGGCCTCGGCGATCGACGACACCTCGATCACGTCCCGGACGCCGAGTGCCCACAGGTGGCGGGTGACGGTGTTTCGGACACGGGGATCGGCGATGACCACCATGGCGGTGGGCTTGGTCGGCCGGTAGGCGACCACGTTTGCGGGGTGCTCAAGAAGGACCGACACCAGGCCTCCTGCGGGGAGTGGCGGACGGAACCCCGATGGGGGCGGTCGGAGTGTTCCGCGTTTGGAAAGGGTCACAGTCTGCTTCGGCAGCATCCGTGCCCGGCTTTAGCGAAAGATCACGATCTAGTGAGTAACAATACGGACAAATCGCGCAAATGATTGACGCGACATGCCCGGTATTCGCACAAAATCGATCAGATTCGGTGTTGATCGGTCGGTATCGACCGGCGAATTGACACAGAGCGAGTTCGAAGTCACACTCCGTCAGCCCTGGGGGTGGCGTCGGGCCCCCGGGTGCCGTCGGGTCCCGACGCCACCCGTCAGTGCGACCGGGGGCGTCGCCGGGACGGCATCGGGACCACTCCACCGAGTGAAGAAACCTCGGAGGGCCCCTGCGGGGTCGGGGCGGCCGGCGGCAGGCCGGCGCTGATGCACAGCAGGTCCGCCCAGGCCGCCAGGTGCCGTTCGAAGCGGCCGTCGGCCGGGGTCCAGGAGGCCCGGATCTCGATCTCGGTCGAGGACGGGCGGTCCGCCAGGCCGCCGAAGTACTGGGAGGAGGCCAGGGTCACCGTGCCGGACGGCTCGGCGTACCCGGCGCCGTGCGCCTGCAGGGCGTCCAGCAGCCAGGCCCAGCCGACCTCGGAGAGCATCGGGTCGCCGGCCATCTCCGGCTCCAACTCGGCCCGGGTCATCGTGACCACCCGGAACTCCCCGTTCCAGGCCTCCTGCCCGGCCGGGTCGTACAGCAGGACCAGCCGGCCGTCCGCCAGCTCCTCGCCGTCCACCTCGACCGAGGCGGTCACCGCGAACGAGTACGGGGCGAGCCGGCGCGGCGCCGGCGCGGGGGAGAGCTGCACCTCGGGGCGCAGCCGGGCCCCGTCCAGGGCCGCCACGGCCGCCCGGAACTCGCTCGGTGCCCCCTCGCGACCCGCTCCGCCACCTGCTCCGCCACCCTGCGCGGGGTGCCCTCCGACCGCTGCCATGTCCCGAAGACTAGGTCGAAGAACGGGGTTATCGCCGCAACTTCTCTCCCTGCGGCGTGCCGGAACGGCAAACCCGGACAGATCTTGGAGGAACCGACGAGACCGGCCGGGAAACCGGGCCCGGCACGCGTGCGAAGATTTGACGCGTGAGCGAGACTACGGCAGACACGACGGCGGCCACCCACGACGGCCCGACCACCCCCGGGCGCCGCGGCGCCGCGTACGACTCCGCGTTCCTGCGCGCCTGCCGGCACGAGCCCGTGCCGCACACCCCGGTGTGGTTCATGCGTCAGGCCGGCCGCTCGCTGCCCGAGTACCTGAAGGTCCGCGAGGGCATCCCCATGCTGGAGTCCTGCATGCGGCCCGAGCTGGTCAAGGAGATCACCCTCCAGCCGGTGCGCCGGCACAAGGTGGACGCGGCGATCTTCTTCAGCGACATCGTGGTGCCGCTCAAGGCCGTCGGCATCGACGTCGACATCAAGGCCGGCATCGGCCCGGTCATCGCCGACCCGATCCGCACCGTCGAGGACCTGAAGCGGCTGCGCCCGCTGGAGCCCGATGACGTCCCCTACATCACCGAGGCCGTCGGCCTGCTGGTGGACGAGCTCGGCGAGACCCCGCTGATCGGCTTCGCCGGAGCGCCGTACACGCTGGCCAGCTACCTGGTCGAGGGCGGGCCGTCCAAGAACCACGAGAACACCAAGGCCATGATGTACGGGCAGCCCGAGCTGTGGGCCGCCCTGGTGGACCGGCTCGCGGACATCACCTCGACCTTCCTCAAGGTGCAGATCGAGGCCGGTGCCTCGGCGATCCAGCTGTTCGACTCCTGGGTCGGCGCGCTCGCGCCCGACGACTACCGCCGCTCGGTGATGCCGGCCAGCACCAAGGTCTTCGACGCCGTCGCCGGGTACGGCGTGCCGCGGATCCACTTCGGCGTCGGCACCGGCGAGCTGCTCGGCCTGATGGGCCAGGCCGGCGCGGACATCGTCGGGGTCGACTGGCGGGTGCCGCTGAACGTCGCCGCCGAGCGGGTCGGCCCCGGCAAGGGGCTGCAGGGCAACCTCGACCCGGCGGTGCTGTTCGCGCCCACCAAGGTCGTGGAGACCAAGGCCCGCGAGGTGCTGCACGCGGCCCAGGCGCTCGGCACCAGCGGCCACATCTTCAACCTCGGCCACGGCGTGCTGCCGTCCATGGACCCGGACGCGCTCAGCCGCCTCGTCGCCTTCGTCCACGAGGCCAGCGCGCGCTGAGCCCCGGGTGGCGGGCCTCCGGCTCCGGGGGCCCGCTATCCGGCCGTGACCTCGATCCCGGCCCGGCGCAGCAGCGCCGCCGTCACCCCGTCACCGGGGCGCAGCTCCCCGGTGAACGTCCCGTCGTACACCTGCCCGCAGCCGCAGGACGGGCTGCGCGCCATCAGCACCGCCCGACCCGCCCCCGCCTCCTCGGCGGCGGCGAGCGCCGCCCGGGCGCCGGCCAGGAACTCCGCGGTGCAGTCCGCCCCGGTCGCGTCCACCACCCGGGCCCGCCCGTCCAGCACGTCCGCGCCGTCCCCGCCCACGATCTCCGCCGGCGGCCGCGGCGTCGGCAACCCGCCCGCCCCCTCCGGGCACACCACCACGGCCCGCCCCTCCTCGACCAGCCGCACGGCGTCGTCGGAGGTCTTCGCCCGCCCGTCGTACCGACAGGGAATTCCGGCCAGACACGCACTCACCACGATCGGTTCCATAGCACACAGATTAAGCGGCGGTCCGTCGCGCTCCCGAACTCGCTATCTTGGGGCCATGAGCGAGCTGCCGGACTGGATGTACGCGCCCAGAGACGAGGGCTGGTTTGCCGACGACCTCGACCATCTGCCGCAGGCGCCGCGGCACACCGAACTGATCGATGGAGCGCTGGTCTTCATGATGTCCCCGCAGCGTTCGTGGCACAGCCAGGTCGTGTCGAGGCTGACCGCCGCGCTGGAGGAGTCGGTTCCTGACGGGACGATCGCCGAGCGCGAGATGACGATCAAGCTCGACCCGCGCAACCGGCCGGAGCCTGACGTGGTGGTGGCCACAGCGGCGTACGACCCGGACCGCACCTGGTACGTCCCCGCTGACGTGGTGCTCGTCGCGGAGGTCGTCTCCCCGGAGTCCGCGCACCGCGACCGCACGGTCAAGGTTCGCAAGTACGCGGAGGCGGGCATCCCGCACTACTGGATCGTCGAGGAGGAGGACGGCCTGCCGGTCGTGCACGTCTACGAATTGGACGGCCCGACCTCCGCGTACGTGGCCGCCGGGATCTTCCGGGGCAAGCTGGAGCGGCCGGTGCCGTTTCCCGTTGCCATCGACCTCGGCGGACTCGTGCCCAAGTGGAGGCGTGCAGGGGATTGAGGGCCAGACGTAAAGACCTGCGAGACTGCGGAGCATGTCGGATGCACAGGTCGTCGTCGTCGGTGGTGGGATCGCGGGGCTGGCTGCGGCCGCTTTCCTGAGTGGGGCGGCCGGGGGGCCGGCGCGGGCGCGGGTGACGGTGCTGGAGGCGTCCGGGCGGGTCGGCGGGAAGCTGTGGGGCGGGGAGGTCGGCGGGGTCCGGGTGGACCTCGGGGCCGAGTCGGTGCTGGCCCGGCGGCCGGAGGCGGTGGAGCTGGCCCGGGCGGTCGGGCTGGCGCAGGAGCTGGAGCCGCCGACCACCGCGAAGGCCGCGATCTGGACCCGCGGCGCGCTGCGGCCGCTGCCCGGCGGGCAGGTGATGGGCGTCCCCGGTGACCTGGAGGCGCTGGCCGCCTCCGGGGTGCTGACCGCCGAGGGGCTGGAGCGGGCCCGGCACGAGCAGACCACCGAGGTCGGCGAGGACGTCGAGATCGGCCGCTACGTCGCCGACCGGCTGGGCCGGGAGGTGGTGGACCGGCTGGTCGAGCCGCTGCTCGGCGGCGTCTACGCCGGCCGCGCCGACGAGATCTCGCTGCGTGCCGCCGTACCGCAGCTGCTGTCGATCGCGCGCGGCGGCGGCTCGCTGGTCGAGGGGGTGCACGAGCTGGCCTCCCGGCCGAAGGTGGTCGGCACCCCCGTGTTCCAGGGCCTGCGCGGCGGCCTCGGCACCCTTCCCGGCGCGGTCGCCGCGGCCTGCGTCAAGGCGGGGGTGGACCTGCGCACCGACGCCCCGGTGGACGAGCTGCGCCGCACCCCCGACGGCTGGCGGGTGGTGACCGGCGGGCAGGTGCTGCACGCGGACGCCGTGGTGCTGGCCGTCCCGGCCCCCGCCGCGGCCCGGCTGCTGCGCGAGGACGTCCCGGCGGCCGCCACCGAGCTGGACGCCGTCGAGTACGCGGGCATGGCCCTGGTGACCCTGGCCTTCCGCCGCGCCGACCTGGCCCGGCTGCCGAGCGGCAGCGGCTTCCTGGTGCCGCCGGTGGACGGGCGGCGGATCAAGGCCTCGACCTTCTCCTCCAACAAGTGGGGCTGGCTGGAGCGCTCCGCGCCGGACGCGTTCCTGCTGCGCACCTCGCTGGGCCGGTACCGCGAGGAGGAGGCGCTGGGGCTGGCGGACGAGGAGCTGGTGGCGCGGTCGCTGGCGGACCTCAAGGAGGCGATCGGGCTGACCGCCCGGCCGTACGACACCTTCGTGTCCCGCTTCGCGGCCGGTCTGCCGCAGTACCCGGTGGGGCACCTGGACCGGGTGGCCAGGGTGCGGGCAGCGGCGGCGCGGGTGGGCGGGCTGGCGCTGTGCGGCGCCGCGTACGACGGGGTGGGCATTCCGGCGTGCATCGGTTCGGCGGCCGCCGCCGCGGCGGCCGTCGACAGAGTGTTGACCCCGGCGACGGGGGAAGGTTCCACGGAGAGGACAATGGACGCATGACTGAGAGCGTTGAGCGGGAGCCGGAGCAGCGGCCCGAGAAGAAGAAGGCGCGCGACCTGAACCAGGTCATCCGCTACACCATGTGGTCGGTGTTCAAGCTCAAGGGCGCCCTGCCGGAGGACCGCACCGCGCTGGCCGCCGAGGTGGACGAGCTGTTCGCCCAGCTGGCCGCCAAGGACGTGACCGTGCGCGGCACGTACGACGTCTCCGGTCTGCGCGCCGACGCCGACATCCTGGTCTGGTGGCACGCCGCCGACTCGGACGACCTCCAGGAGGCGTACAACCGCTTCCGCCGCACCGGCCTCGGCCGGCTGCTGGAGCCGGTCTGGTCGAACATGGCGCTGCACCGCCCGGCCGAGTTCAACAAGTCGCACATCCCGGCCTTCCTGGCCGACGAGCGCCCGCGCGACTACGTCTGCGTGTACCCGTTCGTCCGCTCCTACGAGTGGTACCTGCTGCCGGACGAGGAGCGGCGCGCGATGCTCGCCGAGCACGGCATGATGGCGCGCGGCTACCCGGACGTGCGGGCCAACACGGTGGCCTCGTTCGCGCTCGGCGACTACGAGTGGCTGCTCGCCTTCGAGGCGGACGAGCTGCACCGGATCGTCGACCTGATGCGCGACCTGCGCCCCTCCCGGGCCCGGCTGCACGTCCGCGAGGAGGTGCCGTTCTTCACCGGCCGCCGCAAGCCGGTCAGCGAGCTGCTGAACGGCCTGGTCTGAGCGACCATACGGTCGTCGGAGGCCGGTTCCCCCGCATCGGGGGAGCCGGCCTCCGGCGTTCGACGGGGTGCTACGGGCGCGGCCCGGCGAACTCGCGCAGCACGGAGGTGTAGTGGTCGCCGAGGTCGACCCGGGTGACGTCCTTGAAGCGGAACTTCGTCGGCTCCGGGTGCCAGCGCGCCTCGGGGTCGACCTCGTGCAGCCGCAGCGAGGCGGGGCGCAGCGCGGTGACCGTACCGACCCGGCAGACGCCGGGGTCGCGGTGCTCGGTGTGCAGGGCGATCAGGCCGTACTCGGCGCAGGCGGCGGTGAGCAGGCCGGGCAGGTCGTCCAGCGGGAGGTCGGCGCCGGGCGGGCGGACCGGCCACAGGCCGTGGCGACGCAGCGCCCGGACGGTCAGGCTCTCCTCGCCGCCGCGGTCGCGGACCTTGTGCAGGTCGGCGGTGCGGACGGCGGTCCAGCCGTCGAGGCGGTGGTCGGTGCAGTTGGCGAGCAGGGTCCAGACCGGGCCGGTGCCGAGGACGAAGCCCTCCAGCCGGTCCGCGCCGGGGACGGAGCGGCGCAGCCGGACCGCGCGGCCCTCGAAGCGGGCGCGCTCCAGCGTCGCGAGGGCCTGCTTGCCGAGGGCCGGCGCGGCGGGGGCGCGGCCGGCGGGGTCGAGTTCGTCCACGGGCAGGAGTCTGCCCTGGTCCGATGGGTCGGCGCAGCCGCTTTTGCCGAGGTGCGGGCTCAGGTCCGGTGCGGGCGCAGGGCGGCGCGGAGCCGGGCGTCGGGCAGGACGGCCGGGCCGTTCATGGCGACGGCGGTGAGCAGTTCGCGCTCCTCGTCGTCGGCCAGGCCACGCTGGCGGGCCGGGCGGACCTCGCGCAGCACCTCCTGGCCGATCGGGGAGGCCCAGCGGGTGTACGGGTAGACGTCGACCCGGGCCATCAGCAAGGTGCCCGAGGTGAGCACCAGCGGCAGCGAGAACCAGGCGAGCGGCGCGACGGTGTCACCGCCGGTGAAGCCGCCGAGGGCCAGCGCGGCGGCCAGCAGGATCAGCGACAGCAACAGCGCGTGCCGGACCTGCCGGATCACCACCACGGTGTTGCGCTGCACCAGGGCCGGGGTGGCCAGGCCCGCCAGTGCGAGCCGGGCTCCGATCTCCAGCACGGTGGGGTGCTCGGCCATCGCCCGGCGCAGCTCGTCCGTCCGGCACTGGCCCTCGGGACCGACCGTGGCGATGACGGCCCGCTCCAGGCGGCTGCGGCCCTTGGGGTCGACCACGGTGGTCCAGCCGGTGTGCGCCAGGTGCAGCCGTCCGCGGCCGGCCATCAGGACGAGGGCGAGCTCGACCACCCGGCCCGGGCCCCCGGCCAGGTAGGCGGTCTCGTACAGGCCGATGCCGACGGCTTCGGGGGGCCGCAGGCCGTTCCGGTCGGCCAGGGCGTCGGCGGTGGCGGTCATCCGGACCAGTCGGAGGCAGGACAGGACCGCCGCGACGCATGCCGGGATGAGGAACAGCAACCACATGGGCTTGTTGTATGCCTGCGTCGACGGCGCGCGGGACGTCTTCCCGGTCCGCGATACCGAACTGTGACGTCCGGCGGGCGCCGCCGGAGTCAGGATCCGCCGCCGCAGCGCGCCCCGCAGGCGGCCGACGTGGTGGACGAAGCCGCGCTCGGCGAGCCCACGTGCGAGCCTGCCGGGGGTGTCTCAGGAGCCGCAGCCGCCACCGCAGCTCGATCCGCAGCTGGAGGAGGACCCGCAGCTGGAGGAGTGTGAGGAGCCACAGCTGGAGGAGTGCGAGGAACTGCAGCTGGACGACCCGCAGCCGGAGGAGCCGGAGGAACCGGAGGAGCACGACGAGGACGAGGAGGACGACCCGGACGACGACGCGGCTGAGCCCGCGGCGGTCGCCTGCCGTACGGCCTCGTCCTCGGCCCCCGCGGCCAGCATCGCGGCCTCCAGCTCCGGGTTCTCCAGCCCGGCGGCGGCCAGGCCGCCGAGCGCGAGCGCGCCGAGCAGCGCGCCGCCGGCCAGCTGGGGCGCCACCCCGTCCTTGGGCGTCCACGGCGTGCCCTGCATCAGGGAGAGCTGGCGCTTCCCGGCCGGGGTGATCCGGCCCTTGAGCGGCCGGGTGACGAGCAGTGTGACGACGCCCACGAACAGCAGCAGGCCCGGGACCCAGAGGTTCGGGCGCTCGTGGCCGGCGGCGCCGTCGTCGAGCAGCTCGGCGGCCACCCCGGAGGCCACCACGACGAGCAGCGCGAGCCAGAGCAGCCGGCGGGCCCTGGCGGCCCGCCACTGCCGCTCGGGGCGGTGCAGCAGGCCGCGGTCGGCGAGCCGGTCGCAGATCGCCCCGACGGCGGCAGAGCGAGTCACCGTGCGGCGCAGCGGGGCGATCTCACGGCTCCCGGTCGGGCCGACGGCGTCCTGGATCGCCTTGTCGACGGCGTCGTACGGCTTGCCGCCGGTGAGCGTGACCAGGCCGGAGCGGCTGACCACGACCTGCTCGCTCAGGTGCATGCGGACCAGGGCGGTGTCGAACACCCGCCCCGCCCCGCCGGACAGGTACGCCGTGTCGAGCAGCGGCAGGCCGCGGCCGGGCAGGCCCTTGGCGTACCGGACCTGGCTGACGCGCTGCCGGGTCTGGGCGGCGTACAGGGCGGCGGCCGCCAGCAGGACGACCGGGACGATGAAGTAGCTGTTGTGCCACATGGATGGTTCCCCCGGGGTGGTGATGGTTCGTCAGGGCGTTGCGGAGGTCGCCGGCTGCTTGCGGCGCAGGGCCCGGCGCAGGCGCGCGAGCGGGCCGGGCGGCCGTACGGGGGCCGGGTGGAGCCACTGCTCCAGGGCCCGGCGGTGGTCGGCGGCGAGCGGGCCGCCGTCGGTGAGCACCCACTGCGCGAAGGCCCGGGCGTCGGCGCGGTAGCCGCCGGTCTGCGGGTGGGAGCGGGCGTAGCCGAGGAAGAGCGGCCCGTACTGCGCCCCGAGCGCGCGGGGCAGGTCCGGGGCCACCTTGGCGGTGGTGTCCCGCCGCTTGGCGGCCAGGCCGGTGGACTGGGCGCGGACCTGGCGTTCGTCGAAGCCGGGCGGGACGGGCCCGCCGGCCACCAGGGCGGTCAGCAGCTCCTCCTGGCGCCGGGCCAGGCGCCGCCGGGCGGCGGCGAGGTCCTGGTCGGTGGCATCGGCGTTGTCCGGCGCGGTCTTCGTCAGGTCGGTCATCGCCGGGTGCTCCCCTCCAGCACCCGGCGGATGGCGTCCAGTTCACCGGCCAGCTCGCTGGGCGGCGGGAAGCCGGCGTCCCGCTCCAGCAGGACCCCGGGCGGGGCGACCCGCGCGCACAGTTCGGCCAGCACTTCCAGCACCGGCTCGGTGACGGGGTGGGCGTGGGTGTCGTGCCAGACGCCGTCGACCAGGGTGCCGCCCGCGACGTGGACGTAGGCGAGCGCCTCCAGCGGCAGGCGGTCGAGCTCGGTGGCCGGGTCGATGCCGAGGTTGACCCGGTTGGTGTGCAGGTTGGCGACGTCGACCAGCAGGCGGACGCCGGTGCGGTCGACCAGCTCGGCGAGGAACTGTCCTTCGGTGAACTCGTCGTCCGGCCAGGAGAGTTGGGCGGCGATGTTCTCCAGGGCGAGCGGCACCGGCAGCTGGTCCTGGGCGATCCGGACGTTCTCGGCGATCACCCGCAGCGAGTCCCGGGTGCGGGGGACGGGCAGCAGGTGGCCGGCCTCCAGGCCGCCGGCCCGGACGAACGCCAGGTGCTCGGTGACCAGCGGGGAGCCGAGCGCCAGCGCGGTTTCGGCGAGCCGGGCGAGGCGGCCGGGGTCGGGCAGGTCGGCGCCGCCGAGGCCGAGGCCGACGCCGTGCGGGACGACGGTGACCCCGCGTTCGCGCAGCACGGTCAGGGAGTCGGGCAGGTGGTCGGCGCAGATGTTCTCGGCGACCACCTCGACCCAGTCCAGGCCGGGCTGGCGCTCGACGACGGTGTCGATCTCGCTGCGCCAGCCGAGGCCGACGCCCAGGCGGGGCGCGGCCGCGCGGTCGGCGGCTTCTCGGGGCACGGTGTCCAGGGCAGGGGAAGTCATCGGTTCGCCCCCTTCGGAGGGCCGGGTGGGAGGGCCGTCGACCGGTGCGGGCGTCGTCGCCGGAACCGTGCGGCCGTGCTGCTGAGAATGTCCCCGGGCGGGGTGGCTGCCAAGCCTCACCCGGTCTTCTCAGAGCATTATTTGAGCATGTCCTTCCGGTGGTGGGGGACTTCGGTCCCGCCCTCGGGCCGTCCCCGCAGGCGGGGTGCCCCTGCGGCGGGAAAATCGGAGGCGCCGGGCGGTCGGGCGTGGCTAGCGTGGGCATCCATGACTTCTTCGCCTTCCTCCTCCTTGACGATCCGTGACTTCCGCCCCGAGGACGCCGAGGCCGTGGCCACGGCCCACCGGGCCGGGCGCGAGCACCTGGTGCTCTCCGCCGAGACACTGGTCTGGCTGAACGCCCAGCCCAGCCCCGAGGAGCACTTCCGCACCTTCGTTGCCGAGCTGGACGGCCGGGTGGTCGGCGCGGTGCGCTGCGGGGTGGTGCTCGGGACGACGACCACGGGCGTCGGCTACGCCAACGGCAGTGTGCTGCCCGGGTTCCGGCGGCGCGGTGCGGCCACCGCGCTGCTGGCCGCGGCCGAACGGCACCTGACCGGGCACGGGGTGACCGAGGTGCACACCTGGCTGGACGACGAGCCCGCCTCGCTGGCCTTCGGCGCCGCCAAGGACTACCGGCTCGGGCGCACCATGCAGTTCGCCGGACGGGACCTGACGCTTCCGCTGCCGCCCGCGCCCGTACTGCCGGCCGGGGTCGAACTGCGCCCGGCCGCCGACTGGGCGGCCGACCCGCACCCGGTGTTCCTGGTCGAGTCGGACGCCATCCTGGACGAGCCCGGCAGCGAGGTGCCGATGGACGCCTACAAGTACGAGGACTGGCTGCGCAACGACTGGACCCGGCCGGACCGGGACCTGGCGCTGAGCGTCGTCGCCGTGGTGGACGGCCGGCCGGCCGCGTTCAGCATGGTGCAGACCGACGGGGTGGACCGCTACTGGTCCGCGTTCACCGCCTGCCGCCGGGAGTTCCGTGGCCGGGGGCTGACCAAGTCGGCCAAGCTGGAGTCGCTGCGGCTCGCCGCGGCGGCGGGCTACCGGCACGCGTACACCAGCAACGACACGACCAACGGGCCGATGCTGGCGATCAACGCATGGCTGGGCTACGAGCGCTGCGCAGGGGAGCGCAAGGGGATCAAGCAGCTGAAGCGGCCCTCGGCGCACCTGCTCTGACACCGCGGTCCGGCCGGCGGTGGGTGCGTGTGCGATCGATGCCGTCGCCGAGGGTCGGTGCTGGTCCGAGGGGGCGGCTCGTGGGCTTCCGCGGGGCGCCGGGCCAGGCCACTTCGGCCAGATGTGGTCCAGACCATGCGGGACGAATCGGGGCAGCCCGGGTTGCTCCGGACGCGAAGTGGCTTGAACCGACATGGTCTTGCTCCACTTCTGACACAGCATGGGCATAATCGCGCACATGACGATCAGCCGTGCGAACGTGAGCGCGATTGCCGAGGACCTGTACGTGTGGCTCCCGCCGAAGCGAGGGTGGGGCCTGGCCAACTGCGGGCTGCTGGCCTCGGAGACCACCGCGCTCTGGATCGACACGCCGTACGACCCCTCGATGGCCGGGGAGTTCCTCGCCGCGAGCCGGCGGCTGCTGCCGGACGGGGTCGGGATCGACCGGGTGGTCGTCACCCACGCCAACGGGGACCACCTGTGGGGCGCCGGGGTGCTGCCGGACGCCGAGGTGATCGCCACCCGCGAGGCACTGGAGCACATCCACTGGGAGCCCAGCCCGCAGCAGCAGCACGCGCTGGTCGTCAACAGCGACCCGGACTCGGTGCTCGGCGGTTACCTGAAGGAGCACTTCGGGCGGTTCGACTGGTCCGACACCGAGCCGGTGCGCCCCGACACCGTCTTCACCGGCGAGCTGGAGCTGACCGTCGGCCGCTACCCGGTGCGGATCACCAGCCTGCCCGCCGCCCACACGGGCGGGGACCTCATGGTCCACCTCCCTCACCAGCGCGCGGTGTTCACCGGCGACGTGATCTTCTCCTCGACGCCCGAGCAGCCCGGCGACCACCCCTCGCACTGGGCCGGACCGCTGGAGAACATCATCGGCGCCTGCGAACAGGCCCTGGCCACCGGCGCGGAGATCTTCGTGCCCGGCCACGGCCCGGTGCTCGACCGCGACGGCGTCCGGGAGCACATCGGCTACCTCGCCTACGTCCGCGAGCGCGCCCACGCCCTGTACGCCGCCGGGATACCCGCCCTGGACGCCGCCCGACGGGTGATCGCCGAGCAGCGCTACCCCGAGCTCGGCCTGCCCGAGCGGCTGGTGCTCACCGTCGCGGCCGAATACCGGCACCTGGACGGCTCGGCGGCCCCGGGCGTCCTGGAAGCCATGGGTCAGGTCGCCCTGGTGGCCCGGGAGCTGGCCGAGGACGACGTCCGCTCCCCGCGCACCGCCCGGAACTGACCCCGCCCGGGACCGCCCCTGCCCGGAGCCGCCCCCGCCCGGGTGCCCCACTCGCGCCGCGCCCCCTCCCGACAGGCCCGGCCGAACCACCCGATCCAACCCGCAAGCACCCCCGAGGACTTCGATGACGCAGATCGCGCTGATCGTCCTGGCGCTGGTCGCCGCCGTGGCCGCGGCCGTGCTCGCCCGCGGCCGGGCCGGGGCCGTCGCCCGGGCGGTGGCCGCCGAGACCGCGCTCGGCCGGGGCGAGGAGCGCGCCCGGGCCGCCGAGGGGGCGCTCGCCCGCGTCGAGCAGCAGCAGCGCGAGGCACAGGAGGCCGCCCGGCGCTCCGCGGAGGACGCCCGGCGGGCGGAGGAGCGCACCCGGGCCGCCGAGGACAGCGTGCGCGAGGCGCAGGAGGCGGCCCGGCAGGCGCAGGACACCGTCCGGGACGCCGTCCAGCAGGGCGACGCCGCGACCGCCCGGGCCGAACAGGCCGACCGCGCGCTCGCCGCCGCCGAGGCGCGCGGCGCCGCGCTGCTCGCCGAGATCGGCCACCTCGCCCAGGAGCGGGTCGCCGCCACCGCCGTGCGGCTCACCCACAGCAACGCCCCACTGGTCGGCCCGCTGGACCCGCAGGCCGTCGGCCCCGAGGCGGTCCGGGCACTTCAGGCCGTCCTGGACGCCGCCCAGGCCGCCCTCGCCGACGAACGCGAGCGGGTGGACGCCGCCGCCCGCGCCGCCATGCGCGGCGCCACCTCCCGGATCCAGACCCTGCTGTACCAGATCCAGAGCCTGGTCCAGCAGCTCCAGCACGAGAACGACGACCCCCGGCTGCTGGAGGTCGACTTCCGCAACGAGGTCGCGCTGCGCCGGATCCAGACCGTCGCGGTGCTCTGCGAGGCCTGGCCGGGCCTGGCCCGCACCGACTCGCCGCTCGCCGAGGTGGTCGTCGGCGCGCTCTCCCGGGTGCCCGGCTACGCCCGGATCAAGGTCGCCAACCACCTGCGCGAGCAGCACCTCGCCGTGGTCGCCCGGGCCGCCGAGCCGATCGCCGTCACCCTCGCCGAGCTGCTCGCCAACGCCACCGCCTACTCCCACCCGGAGACGGACGTCCCGGTCACCGTCCAGCAGGGCGGCCGCGGCGCGCTGGTGATCATCGACGACAGTGGCATCGGCATGGACGAGGACCAGCTGCGCCGCGCCCGCCGGCTGCTGGCCGGCCCGCCGGACATGCTGCTCACCGAGCTCGGCAACCCGCCCAAGACCGGCTTCGCGGTGATCGGCAAGCTGGCCCGCCAGTACGGCTTCTCCTGCCACATCGAGCCCTCGCCGTACGGCGGCATGCGGACCATCCTGCGCATCCCGGCCGCGCTGGTGACCGTGGTGGACGACGAGCGGCCGCTGTCGGTGCTCACCCCGCTGCCGCTGCGCGGCGGCGCCGGCCCGGCCCCGGCGCCCACCGTCGCGGCCGTCCCGCCGATGCGCGACGCGGACGAGCAGGACGGCCCACAGCTCGCCGACCGCCACAACCGTCCGGGCCCGCACCCGGCCCCGGCCATCCGGGTGGTGCCCGACCCGGTCGCGGACGGCCCGGCAGAGGGCGACGCGCCGGAGGGCGGCCCCACGGCCGGTGCGTCAGGTGCGCCCGGTGCACCCACGACGGACACGCCCGCAGCGGACGCACCCGCGGCCGACGACGGCACCGGCCTGCCCACCCGGCGCCGCCGCCGTCCGCTGGCCGCTGCGAAGCCGGCCACCGCGATGCCCGCCCCCGCCCCCGTGGCCGCACGCACCCCCGAGCGGGCCGCCGCCCACTGGCAGGCGCTGCAGCGGGGCACCGACTCCGGCCGGGCAGCCGTGGCCCGGGCCGTCCGCGAGGAGGCCGCCGGCGCCGCACCCGGCCGGGCCGCCCCCGGAGACAGCGGCAGCACCACCGGCACGACGAACACCACCAGCACCCCCGGCGGCACCACCGCCGGCCGCGACCCCGGTGACCAGAGCACCGGTCCGACCTCAGAAGGAGCCGAGCAGTGAGCAGCACGCCCAGCCCGACCGCCACCGACGAGATCTCGTGGGTGCTGACCCCGCTGCTGGAGCTGCCGGGGGTGCTGCACGCGGTCGTCGCCACCGGGGACGGCCTGGTCGAGGGCGCCTCGGGCGGTCTGGACCGCGCCTCGGCCGAGCGGGTCGCCGCGATGACCGCCACCGTGCACGCCGCCGCCCGGGCCTTCACCACCGCGTTCACCGACGCCGAGCGGCCCCGGCTGGCCCAGACCGTGGTGGAGTCCGACCTCGGCTACGCCATCGTGGTGCCCGCCGGGGAGAACACCTCGCTCGCCGTGTTCACCTCGCCGGACGCCCAGCTCGGCAACGTGGCCTACCAGATGCAGCTGCAGGTCGCCGCCCTGGGTCGCGCGCTCGCGAGCCCGACCCGGCGGCAGGACGACGACGGCCGGTCATGACCGCCGTCCCCCGCAGGCGGATGGTGCCCGCCTACCTGGCCACCGGAGGCCGCAGCAGCCCCGGCACCAAGGGCTTCGAGCGGCTGACCGTGCTGTTCGCCGACCGCGCCGACCCGCCGGCCGCGCTGGAACCCGAACACCGCCGGCTCTGGGACCTGCTGCGCCCCGGCGCGCTGACCGTGGTGGAGGCCGCCGCGCACCTGCGCCTGCCGGTCAGCGCCACCGTCTTCCTCGCGGCCGACCTGGTCGAGGCGGGCTGCCTGCACGCCCGCGCGCCGATCCCGCGCGCCCAGCAGACCGACCGCTCCATCGTCGAGAGGCTCCTCGTTGGACTCCGTGCGCTCCGGTGACCCGGCCGGCCGGCCGGACCCGGAAGACCAGACGATCCGGCCCGGAGGGGCGGATCAGCCGGGCCGGGTGGGCTACCTGCCCGACCAGGGCCAGACGCTGATGAAGCTGGTGGTGGCCGGCCCGTTCGGGGTCGGCAAGACCACCCTCATCCGCACCCTCTCCGAGATCGCCACCCTGCACACCGAGGAGGCGATGACCGAGACCGGCCGCCCGGTGGACGACCTGGCCGGCCTGCCCGAGAAGGCCACCACCACCGTCGCCGTCGACTTCGGCCGGCTCACCCTGCCCGGCAACGTCGTGCTCTACATGTTCGGCACTCCCGGCCAGCGCCGCTTCTTCCCGCTCTGGCAGGACATCGCCCGCGGCGCCCTGGGCGCGCTGGTGCTCGCCGACACCCGCCGGCTGGCGGACTCCTTCGAGATCATGGACATGGTCGAGGAGCAGGGACTGCCGTACGCCGTCGCGGTCAACCGCTTCCCCGACGCACCGGACCACCCGGTCGAGGTGCTGCGCACCCACCTGGACCTGCACCCCGCCACCCCGCTGCTGCTCTGCGACGCCCGCGAGCGCGACAGCAGCCTGGACGCGCTGATCGCGCTGGCCGAGCACATCCTGGACGCCCTGCCCGCCGCCGCCCCCGCCACCCCGGAGCAGCCGTGACCGTCGAGTCCCGACCGACCCCGATCCACGGGCCGGTCTTCGCCGCCGATCCCAAGCTGGTCTACGAGCGGCTGCGGCGGCACGGCCCGGTCGCCCCGGTGGAGATCGCGCCCGGCGTCCAGGCCCTGCTGGTCACCGACTACCAGGCCGCGCTGGACCTGCTGCGCGACACCGACACCTTCTCCAAGGACTCCCGGGCCTGGCAGCGGACCATCCCGCCGGACTCCCCGCTGATGCCGATGCTCGGCTACCGTCCGACCGCCATGTTCAGCGACGGCGAGACGCACGCGCGCTACCGAGCGGTGATCACCGACGCCCTCGCGCTGTTCGAACCGCATCGGCTCCAGCGGCAGGTCGCCGAGACCGCGCACCGGCTGATCGACCGCTTCGTCGGCGCCGGACACGCCGACCTGATCGCCGAGTACGCCCGCCAGTTGCCCGCCTTCGTGCTCACCACCTGGTTCGGCGTGCCGCAGGAGCAGCGCGCCGAGGTGGTGGACTCGATCACCGGGCTGATCGAGTCCACCGCGCAGGCGGGCGCCTCGTACGGGAAGCTCCTGGCGGTGGTCACCGCGATGGTCGCCGAGCGCCGCGAGCGCCCCCGGCACGACCTGGCCTCCTGGTACGTCACCCACCCGGTCGGGCTGGACGACGACGAGGTGATCCGGCAGATCACCCTGACCCTGATCGCCGGGCACGAGCCGACCACCAACCTGATCGGCAACGCCCTGCTGCGCCTGCTCACCGACGCCCGCTACGCCGGCTCGCTGTTCGGCGGCGCGATGACCGCCCACCAGGCGATCGACGAGGTGCTCTGGCACGAGCCGCCGATGGCCAACCTCTCGGCCCACTACCCGCGGTACGACATCACCTTCCACGGCCGGGAGATCAAGGCGGGGTCGCTGGTCCTGGTCTCGTACGCGGCCGCCAACTCCCAGGCCGCGCCGCCCACCGGGGACGGCGGGCTGCGCAGCGGCGAGAGCGCCCACCTGGCCTGGGCGGCCGGCCCGCACGCCTGCCCGGCCAGGGACCCGGCCCTGCTGATCGCGATCACCGCCGTCGAGCAGCTGGGCAGCCGCCTCAGTGATCTCGAACTGTCGACCCCCGCCGAGGAGTTGCTCTGGCGCCCGGGCCCGTTCCACCGCGCCCTGATGCACCTGCCGGTCCGCTTCGAACCGGTCGCGGGATGACGCGCAGGCCCGGACACCGTACGGTGCCCGGGCCTCCTGCCGGTCGTCCTACCCGGCCGGCCTCAGCGTCAGCGAGACGCTGTTGATGCAGTACCGCAGGTCGGTCGGAGTTCCGTAGCCCTCCCCTTCGAAGACGTGCCCGAGGTGCCCGCCGCACGTCGCGCAGCGCACCTCGACACGTCGCATGCCGAGGCTGTTGTCCTCCAGCAGCTCCACGGCGTCGGAGTCGCGCGCATCGTAGAAGGACGGCCAGCCGCAGTGGCTGTCGAACTTGGTCTCGGAGCTGAACAGCTCGGCCCCGCAGGCCCGGCAGCTGTAGACGCCCACCGTCTTGGTGTCGGTGTACTCACCGGTGAACGGGCGCTCGGTGCCCGCCTCGCGGAGTACGTGGTACTCCTCGGGGCTGAGCTGGGCGCGCCACTCGGCCTCGGTCTTCTCGATCTCGTAGCTCATCACGGGCTCCCGGTCGCGGTGTACGTACGGGTCAGACGTTGGAAGCAACGTTCGTGAGGTGGGCCAGGCCTCCCCCGAGGTGGTCCAGGATGGCCGGCCCGAGGTTGGTGACGTCCCCGGCGCCCATGGTGAGCAGCAGGTCGCCGGGACGGGCGAGGCCGGCCAGCAGGGCGGGGGCGGCGGCGAAGGAGTGCTCGGCGGTGACCTCGGCGCCGGCCCGGCGGGCGGCGTCGACGATCAGCTCGCTGGTCACCCCGGGGATCGGGTCCTCGCGGGCCGGGTAGATGTCCAGCACCACCGAGGCGTCGGCCAGCGCCAGGGCCCGGCCCATCTCCTCGGAGAGCTGCTGGGTGCGGCTGAACAGGTGCGGCTGGAAGACCACCAGCACCCGGCCCTCGCCGGTCAGGCCCTCGCGGATCGCCTCCAGGTCGGCGGTCATCTCGGTGGGGTGGTGGGCGTAGGAGTCGATCACCTGGACCCCGCCGGCCTCGCCCTTGAGCTGGAGGCGGCGGCGCACGCCGGTGTAGGCGCCGAGCGCCTTGGCCAGGTCGGCGGCCGGGACGCCCAGCGCGACGCCGGCGGCCAGCGCGGCCACCGCGTTGTGGGCGTAGTGCCGGCCGGGCACCGAGACGGTGAAGGCCAGCTCGGCGCCGTCCAGCAGCACCGTGACCTCGCTGGTCATGCCGTGGGCGACCACCGACAGCACCCGCAGGTCGGCGTCCTCGGCGGAGCCGACCGTCACCACGTTCAGGCCCTCGCGGCCGGCCACCCGGGAGGTGAGCTCGCGGGCGCCGTCGTGGTCGGCCGAGACCACCAGGGTGCCGCCGGGGACGATCCGGCCGACGAAGGTCTCGAAGGACTCGTAGATCTCCTCGATCGAGGCGTAGTTGGCGTGGTGGTCCAGCTCCACGTTGAGCACGATCGCCACCTCGGGCGCGTACTTGTGGAAGCTGCGGTCGCTCTCGTCCGCCTCGGCGACGAAGATCTCGCCGGTGCCGTGGTGGGCGTTGGAGCCGGGCGCGTCGAGGTCGCCGCCGATCGCGTAGGAGGGGTCCAGGCCCAGCTCGCCGAGGGCGACGGCGAGCATGCTGGTGGTGGTGGTCTTGCCGTGGGTGCCGGCCACCGCCAGCGCCCGGCGGCCGCCCATCAGCGCGGCCAGCGCGTCGGAGCGGTGCACCACCGGGATGCCGCGCTCGTGGGCGGCCACCAGCTCCGGGTTGTCGGCGCGGATCGCGCTGGAGACGACCACGCTGCTGGTGCCGTCCGGCACGTGCTCGGCGGCGTGGCCGACGTGCACGGTGGCGCCGAGGGCGCGCAGCGCGAGGACGGTCTCGGACTCCTTGGAGTCGCTGCCGGAGACGCTGGCCCCGCGCACGGCGAGGATCTTCGCCAGGCCGGACATCCCGGCGCCGCCGATGCCGATGAAGTGCGGGGCGTGCAGGTCGTGCGCGGCGTCGTTCAAGGCGTGGCTCCGTACGGGCGGGGGCAGACAGGTCGGGCGGACGGGACGGGAAGACGGAATCGTCCTCGCGGGCGGACCGCAAGGACGATTCTGCACCACCGGCGCGCCGGGCTAGGAGTCGCTGGCGAACAGCCTGAGCACCGGGACCCCTACCTTGTGCCGGGCCTGGGAGGCCCAGTCGCGATGGAAGAACTCCTCGACGAAGTGCGGTGAGGTGAGCACCACCACCTCGTCCGCCCGGTGTTCCTCGACGACCGCGCGCAGCCGCTCCAGCGGCTTCTCCTCGACCAGCTCGCCCACCGCCGCGGTCCCGGCCGAGCGCAGGTGGCGCAGGCTGTGCTCCAGCGACTCGGTGGCCACGGTCGGCCCGCTCTCGGACTCGTCGTGCTCGTGCACCACCTTGTCGAGGTGGCCGAGGGCGACGTCGTCGAGCGCTCGCAGCAGTTCGTCCTGCTTGCCGCGCGGCTGCATCAGGACGACGAAGGACACCTCCTCCTCGCCGTGGAGCGTGGTGACGAGCTCCACGTCCGCGTCGGAGAGAGCCTTTTCGATCATCAGTACCGTCTTGAACACGTGAATCCCTTCCAGTGGCCGGCCCCCGGGCCCCGGCATCGCATAACGGGATCACGATCGGGGGGTCACGGGGTCATCCGAACCCGGGTAACGCAGGTAGCGGGTGAAGAGGAATCCTTTCTGCTCGATCAATGAGACCAGCCGCATCCGCTGCACGTCCGGCATTCGCGCATCGTGGAGGATGCGCGGCGCGTCGCCCCCGGTGAGCAGCGGCGCCAGCGACAGGCACAGCTCGTCCAGCAGGCCGGCCGCCGTGATCTGCCCCAGCAGGCGCGGGCCGCCCTCGGTCAGCAGCCGGGTCCAGCCCCGTTCGGCCAGGGCCGCCACGCCCGCCCGCAGGTCCACCGAACCGGTGCCGGCGAGCACCAGGTCGGCCACCTCGGCGACCGCTCGGCGGCGCTCCGCGGGGGCGTCCCCGGTGGTGATCACCACCGTCCTGACCAGCGGCTCGGTGAACAGCGGCGCGGTCAGGTCCAGCTGCAGCGAGCGGCTCACCACGGCGATCGCCGGGGCGGGCGCCTGCCCCGCCGCGGCCCGGGCCGCCGCGAACTCCTTGCGCGCCCGGGCCGGACGGTAGCCCTCGGCGCGGACCGTCTCCGCGCCCACCAGTACCACGTCCGACAGCGCCCGCAGCACCCCGAAGATCCGCTTGTCGGCGTCGCCGGAGAGCCCCTCGGACAGCCCGTCCAGCCTGGCCCCGCCGTCGAGGCCGGACACCATGTTGGCGCGCAGCCAGGGGCGCCCCTGATTCACCTGTTCGGGGTACGCGTAGAGGGCGGCGAGCGATTCCAGCGCGGCGGGATCGGCAAGCGTCGCGCTCAGCGGGCTGATCAACTGTTGCATGTCCCCAGTCTTCCACCGTGGACCGTGGGTCGTTCGGACGGCGTACAGGGCAGGCGTACCCTCTACTGATGTGCCCGCAGCCTCCCACCCCGCCGCCGCGACCGAGCCGATAGCCGCCGCACACGCGTCCGGCTCCCCGATCGCGCTCACCGACCGCCGCCCCGTCGTGCCCGCCGAGCGGCTGGTCGCCGAGATGGTCCCGCCGCCCCGGTTCGCCGACGTGAGCTTCGGGACGTACATCCCGGACCAGACCCAGCCGAGCCAGTACGAGGCCGTCCAGGTCCTGGAGCAGTTCGCGGCCACCCTTGTCGGGGGAAACGGTTCCGCACCCAAGCGCAGCTGGTTCCGCCGCTCCGCCCCCGCGCCCACCGGCCCGGCCGGGGTCTACCTCGACGGCGGCTACGGCGTCGGCAAGACCCACCTGCTCGCCTCGCTCTGGCACGCCGCCCCCGGCCCCAAGGCCTTCGGCACCTTCGTCGAACTGACCAACCTGGTCGGCGCGCTCGGCTTCCAGCAGGCCGTGCAGACCCTCTCCGGGCACAAGCTGCTCTGCATCGACGAGTTCGAGCTGGACGACCCGGGCGACACCGTGCTGGTCTCCACCCTGCTCGGCCGGCTGGTCGACAACGGGGTGAAGCTGTGCGCCACCTCGAACACCCTGCCGGAGAAGCTCGGCGAGGGCCGTTTCGCCGCCGCCGACTTCCTGCGCGAGATCCAGGGCCTGTCGGCGCACTTCCGCCCGATGCGGATCGACGGCCAGGACTACCGCCACCGCGGCCTGCCGGACGCCCCGCCGCCGTACTCCGACGAGGCCGTCGAGGCCGCCGCGGCCCGCATCCCCGGCGCCGCGCTGGACGACTTCGACGCCCTGCTCGCCCACCTGTCCGCCGTCCACCCCAGCCGCTACGGCGCGCTGCTGGACGACGTCACCGCGGTCTGCCTGCGCGGCGTCAAGCAGGTCGACGACCAGTCCACCGCGCTGCGCCTGGTCGTGCTGGCCGACCGGATGTACGACCGTGAGCTGCCGATCACCGCCTCCGGCCTGCCCTTCGACCAGGTGTTCCCGGAGGAGATGCTGCGCGGCGGCTACCGCAAGAAGTACCTGCGCGCCATCTCCCGCCTGGTCGCCCTCGCCCGGGACAGCGCCAAGTAGGCCCCTCCTGTCAGTCGTGGGTCGTACGGTGGAGGCGTGCGTCCCATCACGAGTATTGAGCGGTCCGTGGCGCCCTTCGAGGTCGTCAGCCCCTTCCAGCCGAACGGCGACCAGCCGACGGCGATCGCCGAGCTGGAACGGCGGATCAGGGGAGGGGAGAAGGACGTCGTGCTGCTCGGTGCCACCGGCACCGGCAAGTCCGCCACCACGGCCTGGATGATCGAGAAACTGCAGCGGCCCACCCTGGTGATGGCGCCGAACAAGACGCTGGCCGCTCAGCTGGCCAACGAGTTCCGCGAGCTGCTGCCGAACAACGCGGTCGAGTACTTCGTCTCGTACTACGACTACTACCAGCCCGAGGCGTACGTCCCGCAGACGGACACCTACATCGAGAAGGACTCCTCGATCAACGAGGAGGTCGAGCGGCTGCGCCACTCGGCGACCAACTCGCTGCTCACCCGCCGGGACGTGGTCGTGGTCGCCTCGGTCTCCTGCATCTACGGACTCGGCACCCCGCAGGAGTACGTGGACCGGATGGTGCCGCTCAAGGTCGGCCAGGAGATCGACCGGGACGACCTGCTGCGCCGCTTCGTCGACATCCAGTACGCCCGCAACGACGTGGCCTTCAGCCGCGGCACCTTCCGGGTCCGCGGCGACACCATCGAGATCTTCCCGGTCTACGAGGAGCTCGCCGTCCGGATCGAGATGTTCGGCGACGAGATCGAGGCGCTGTACACCCTGCACCCGCTCACCGGCGAGATCATCAGCCAGGACGACTCCGTCTACGTCTTCCCCGCCTCGCACTACGTGGCCGGCCCCGAGCGCATGGAGCGCGCGATCGACGGCATCGAGACGGAGCTGGCGCAGACGCTCGCCCGGCTGGAGAAGCAGGGCAAGCTGCTGGAGGCCCAGCGGCTGCGGATGCGCACCACCTACGACGTCGAGATGCTGCGCCAGATCGGCACCTGCTCGGGCGTCGAGAACTACTCGATGCACTTCGACGGCCGTGAGCCCGGTTCCCCGCCGAACACCCTGCTCGACTACTTCCCGGAGGACTTCCTCCTGGTCATCGACGAGTCGCACGTCACCGTCCCGCAGATCGGCGCGATGTACGAGGGCGACGCCTCGCGCAAGCGCACCCTGGTCGAGCACGGCTTCCGGCTGCCCTCCGCGATGGACAACCGCCCGCTGAAGTGGGAGGAGTTCCTGGGGCGGATCGGCCAGACCGTCTACCTGTCGGCGACGCCCGGCCCGTACGAGCTGTCGCGCGGCGACGGCCAGGTCGAGCAGATCATCCGCCCGACCGGCCTGATCGACCCCGAGGTGATCGTCAAGCCGACCGAGGGCCAGATCGACGACCTGGTGCACGAGGTCCGCAAGCGGGTCGAGCGGGACGAGCGCGTCCTGGTCACCACGTTGACGAAGAAGATGGCCGAGGACCTCACCGACTACATGCTCGGCCTGGACATCCGGGTCCGGTACCTGCACAGCGACGTGGACACCCTGCGCCGGGTGGAGCTGCTGCGCGAGCTGCGGGCGGGCCGGTACGACGTGCTGGTCGGCATCAACCTGCTGCGCGAGGGGCTGGACCTGCCCGAGGTGTCGCTGGTGGCGATCCTGGACGCGGACAAGGAGGGCTTCCTGCGCTCCGGCACCTCGCTGATCCAGACGATCGGCCGCGCCGCCCGTAACGTCTCCGGCCAGGTCCACATGTACGCGGACAAGATCACCCCCGCGATGGAGAAGGCCATCGACGAGACCAACCGCCGCCGGGCCGTGCAGCAGGCCTACAACAAGGAGCACGGGATCGACCCGCAGCCGCTGCGCAAGAAGATCGGCGACATCCTGGACACCCTCGCCCGCGAGGACGTGGACACCGACGAGCTGCTCTCCACCGGGTACCGGAACCAGGGCAAGGGCAAGGCCCCGGTGCCGTCGCTGGGCGCGGAGCGCAAGCCGGTCAAGTCCCTGCCGGCCGCCGAGCTGGCGGACCTGATCCAGGAGATGACCGACCGGATGCACACGGCCGCCGCAGACCTCCAGTTCGAGGTCGCGGCCCGGCTGCGCGACGAGGTCAAGGAACTGAAGAAGGAACTGCGGCAGATGCGCGAGGCCGGTGTGGCGTAGGCGTACCGGAGGGGCGCACCCGAGCGGCGACCGGGCTTGGCCGGAATGACACCGGTCAAGCCCACGGGTGTCTCAGCCTTGCCACAAACGGGGAAACCCGGGGGAGGCCGGGGTGCCGCAGGCCCTAGGCTGGCCTGCGGCATCGTGCCCTCGGGACGGGGTGGCGGGCCGTACGCAGAGGGGGCCTCAGCCGGGGGACGGCGACGGGGTGTTCCACCGTGGAGCCGCGCGGGTGTGACCGCGCGGCCGGCAGAGAGGACAACGTCGTGTCGGTGAACCTGGCCAAGGGGCAGCGGGTCAGCCTCCAGAAGGGGCAGGGCGGCGCCCTGACCGTGGTCCGGATGGGCCTCGGCTGGCAGGCCGCCCCCAAGCGCGGGCTGTTCGGCAGTCGCACCCGGAAGATCGACCTGGACGCCTCGGCGCTGCTGTACGCCGAGAAGACCCCGTCCGACGTGGTGTTCTTCTCGCACCTGGAGAGCAACGACGGCTCCGTCCGGCACACCGGCGACAACCTGGAGGGCGGCTCCGGGGCCGAGGACGACGAGGCGATCCTGGTCGACCTGGTGCACGTGCCCGTGAACATCACCCAGGTGGTGTTCACGGTGAGCTCGTACACCGGGCAGACCTTCGCCGAGGTGCAGCGGGCGCACTGCCGGCTGGTGGACGAGACCACCGGGCTGGAGCTGGCCCGCTACGAGCTGGCGGGCGGCGGGCCGCACACCGGGCAGATCATGGCCAAGGTGGTCCGGGACGGCAACGGCGGCTGGGAGATGCAGGCGATCGGCGCGCCGGCGAAGGGGCGCACCTTCCAGGACCTGCTGCCGGCGATCGAGCCGTATCTCTGACGGTTCTTTACCTTCTTTACCTTTCCTTGCCCTCCCTGTTACTCTCGACGGCAGCGGAGGGGAGTATTCCTCGACAGCCGACCCCGTCATCACGGGTGCCCGTCGCGGCACCCCGGGGCGCTGGTCCGACGTGGCTTTGCCCGGCGGGCGGAAGAGACCT
Source organism: Kitasatospora sp. NPDC057542 (assembly GCF_042801945.1). Lineage (NCBI taxonomy): Bacteria > Bacillati > Actinomycetota > Actinomycetes > Kitasatosporales > Streptomycetaceae > Kitasatospora > Kitasatospora sp. NPDC057542. Next base: position 12,942 of record NZ_JBHVFE010000027.1, on the reverse strand, counting down.
CCGGCAGTGACGATGACTGTCTCGCCTAGCTGCCGGAGGAGCAGTAGTGGACGTTTCCGTAACCATGTGGGTCACCACGATCGGTGTGCTGATCGCCCTGATCGTGGCCGACTTCTTCATCGGTGGACGCAAGCCGCACGAGGTCTCGATCAAGGAGGCCGGGATCTGGACGGTCGTCTGGGTCGTGCTGGCGCTGATCTTCGGCGGTTTCCTCTGGTGGCATTCCGGCGCCGAGCCGGCGGGTGAGTTCTTCGCGGGTTACATCACCGAGAAGTCGCTCAGTGTCGACAACCTCTTCGTGTTCATCCTGATCATGGGCAAGTTCGCCGTCCCGAAGATCTACCAGCAGCGCGTGCTGATGTTCGGTGTGATCATCGCGCTGGTGCTCCGGGCGGTGTTCATCGCCGGCGGCGCCGCGCTGGTCTCCGAGTTCTCCTGGGTGTTCTTCATCTTCGGCGGCTTCCTGATCTGGACGGCCTGGAAGCTGGTCAAGGAGGCGCGGGCCGAGGAGGAGGACGAGGAGTTCGAGGAGAACCGCCTGCTCAAGTCGATCACCCGGCGCTTCCCGTCCACTGACGGCTACCGCGGCACCAAGCTCCTGGTCCGGGAGAACGGCCGCCGGCTGATCACCCCGATGCTGATCGTCATGCTGGCGATCGGCACTACGGACGTGCTGTTCGCGCTGGACTCGATCCCGGCCATCTTCGGCCTCACCCAGGACCCGTACATCGTCTTCACCGCCAACGCCTTCGCCCTGATGGGTCTGCGCCAGCTGTACTTCCTGATCGGCGGCCTGCTGAAGAAGCTGGTCCACCTGTCGTACGGCCTGTCGGTGATCCTCGGCTTCATCGGCGTGAAGCTGGTGCTGCACGCCGCGCACGAGGCGGGCGCGACGTGGGCCCCGGAGATCGGCATCCCGTTCTCGCTGGGCTTCATCGTGGTGGTGCTGGCCGTCACCACGTTCACCAGCCTGCGGGCGTCGAAGAAGGCCGAGCAGGCCGAGCGCGAGAAGCTCGACGCCTGACGCCTGACCCGGTACTGCCGAGGCCCCCGTGACCGCTTCCGGTCGCGGGGGCCCCGGCCGTTCGGCGGGGGGCGGACTACCAGCCGCGTTCGCGCCATTCCTCCAGGTGCGGGCGCTCGGCGCCGAGGGTGGTGTCGTTGCCGTGGCCGGGGTAGACCCAGGCCTCGTCCGGCAGGACGTCGAAGACCTTCTCGGTGACGTCCCGGTAGAGCGTGCGGAAGGCCTCCGGGTCGCCCCAGGTGTTGCCCACGCCGCCGGGGAAGAGGCAGTCGCCGGTGAAGACGTGCGGGTGGCCCTGCGGGTCGTCGTAGACCAGCACGATCGCGCCCGGGGTGTGGCCGACCAGGTGCCGGACGGTCAGCTCCACGTCGCCGACCCGCAGCCGGTCGCCGTCCGCGAGCAGCAGCTCGGTGGGGACGTCGATGCCCTCGGCGTCGTGCTCGCCGGCGGCCGTCCGGGCGCCGGTGGTGGCGACCACCTCGGCCAGTGCGCCCCAGTGGTCGTGGTGCCGGTGGGTGGTGACCACCGTTTCGAGGTCGTCCCCGACGGTCTCCAGCAGCACCGGCGCGTCGGCGGCCGCGTCGATCAGCAGCTGCTCGTCGGTGGCCCGGCAGCGCAGCAGGTAGGCGTTGTTGTCGTACGGGCCGACGGCCACCTTGGTGATGATCAGATGGGCCAGCTCCCGCACGTCCGGCGGTCCGCCGACCTTGACCGCTCCGTGGTACGTCATCCGTTCGCTCCCTCTCCAGTGGCTCCTGGGATCATCCTCGCGCCGTCAGCCCATCGGGGGAAGCTGGGGGAGGGCGGTGTCGGGGGTGCGGCGCAGGCCGTCCCCGGCGGACCGGCCGGAGAGCCAGGCGGTGAGGGCGCGGACGGGGCCCTCGACAGTCAGGGCCGGCTCGCCGGTGCCGATCACGGCGCGGTCCTCGGTGTCCTCGGCGACCAGTTCGACGGCGGGCAGGCCGGCCTTCTCGGCCAGGCCGGCGGCGAGCTTGCGGAACTGGGCGGCGGCGAAGGACTCCGGCCAGTGCGCGGGGGTGTACCCGGCGTCCAGGTCGACGTGGTGGTACTCCAGCTCCACCAGGCGCTTGGCCGGGATGTCGGAGGCCGGGAAGAGGTAGCCGAAGCGGTGCCTGACCTGGACGGCCCAGGCCTCGTCGGCCATCAGCGCGGCGGCGGCCAGGAAGCGCTCGTGGGAGTCGCGCAGGTCGGCGAGCTGGACCTCCAGCGGGCGGGGCGCGTCGCGCTCGATGCCCTGGTCGCGGGCCTCGTCGCTGGCGTACTGCGGGACGTCGGTGCCGGTGCGGGCGCCGGTCAGCAGGTTGACCAGGGAGTCGGCGTTGCGGGCGAGGTGGGCCAGCACGTGGCCGCGGGTCCAGCCGGGCAGCGCGGAGGGCTCGGCGAGGGCCTCGGGCTTCAGTTCGGCCGCGGTGTGCAGCAGGTGCCGGGTGCTCTCCTCGACCTGGGCCAGGTGCCGGGCGGCGGAGGCGGCGGCGGACTGCGGGTCGGTCATCGAATCTGCCTTCTGTGACGAGACGGCGCGTTGCCCAAGGGGGCTTCGCTCGTTGACCAGGCGACGCTACCCCCGAATCCGGGCCCTGAGCAGGGGGTTTTCCGGCGCGGACACGGCGGGCGCACGGTGCGGGTACGGACGGTCCGGGGGTGGCCTTCACTCGTTCGGGTGGCCTCCACTGGACAGAGTCGATATTCGAACGCCTGAGCTATAGGCTGGCTGCCGCATCCTGGAAGAAGTACCGAAACTCACCGCAAGCCCTCTCGCCCCGGAGAAAGGCGCCAGAAGCAGTGGCCGACCGCCTCATCGTCCGCGGTGCTCGCGAGCACAACCTCAAGAACGTCTCGCTCGACCTGCCCCGCGACTCCCTCATCGTCTTCACGGGCCTCTCCGGCTCCGGCAAGTCCTCGCTCGCCTTCGACACGATCTTCGCCGAGGGCCAGCGCCGCTACGTCGAGTCGCTGTCCTCCTACGCCCGTCAGTTCCTCGGGCAGATGGACAAGCCCGACGTGGACTTCATCGAAGGCCTCTCCCCGGCCGTCTCGATCGACCAGAAGTCCACCAACCGCAACCCCCGTTCGACCGTCGGCACCATCACCGAGGTCTACGACTACCTGCGCCTGCTGTTCGCCCGGATCGGCAAGCCGCACTGTCCGCACTGCGGCCGCCCGATCGCCAAGCAGTCGCCGCAGGCGATCGTGGACAAGGTGCTGGAGCTCACCGAGGGCACCCGCTTCCAGGTGCTGAGCCCGGTGGTGCGCGAGCGCAAGGGCGAGTTCGTCGACCTCTTCGCCGACCTCCAGTCCAAGGGCTACTCCCGCGCCCGCGTCGACGGTGAGACGATCCAGCTCGCCGAGCCGCCGAAGCTCAAGAAGCAGGAGAAGCACACCATCGAGGTGGTGATCGACCGCCTGACCGTCAAGGACAGCGCCAAGCGGCGGCTCACCGACTCGGTGGAGACGGCCCTGCGGCTGTCCGGCGGCATGGTCGTGCTCGACTTCGTCGACCTCCCCGAGGACGACCCGGAGCGCGAGCGGATGTACTCCGAGCACCTCTACTGCCCGTACGACGACGTGTCGTTCGAGGAGCTGGAGCCGCGCTCGTTCTCCTTCAACTCGCCGTTCGGCGCCTGCCCGGACTGCTCGGGCCTGGGCAACCGGATGGAGGTCGACGCGGAGCTGGTCGTGCCGGACGTCGAGCGCTCGCTGGACGAGGGCGCGATCCACCCGTGGTCGGCCGGGCACGCCAAGGAGTACTTCCAGCGCCTGATCGACGCGCTGGCCGAGGAGCTCGGCTTCCGCACCGACATCCCCTGGGCCGGGCTGCCCGCCCGCGCCAAGAAGGCGCTGCTGTACGGGCACAAGCACCAGGTGCAGGTCCGCTACCGCAACCGCTTCGGCCGGGAGCGTTCGTACAGCACCGGCTTCGAGGGCGCGATCCCGTTCATCCAGCGCCGGCACACCGAGGCGGAGAGCGACAGCAGCCGCGAGCGCTTCGAGGGCTACATGCGCGAGGTGCCCTGCCCGACCTGCCAGGGCACCCGGCTCAAGCCGGTGGTGCTCGCGGTCACCGTCGAGGGCAGGTCGATCGCCGAGGTCTCCTCGATGTCGATCAGCGACTGCTCCGAGTTCCTGGGCGCGATGAAGCTGAGCGCCCGGGACAAGCAGATCGCCGAGCGGGTCCTGAAGGAGGTCAACGAGCGGCTGCGCTTCCTGGTCGACGTCGGCCTGGACTACCTCTCGCTCGACCGCGCGGCCGGCACCCTGTCCGGCGGCGAGGCCCAGCGCATCCGGCTGGCCACCCAGATCGGCTCCGGCCTGGTCGGCGTGCTGTACGTGCTGGACGAGCCGTCCATCGGCCTGCACCAGCGGGACAACCACCGGCTGATCGAGACGCTGGTGCGGCTGCGCGACATCGGCAACACCCTGATCGTGGTCGAGCACGACGAGGACACCATCAAGACCGCGGACTGGGTGGTCGACATCGGCCCGGGCGCCGGCGAGCACGGCGGCAAGGTGGTGCACTCCGGCTCGCTGAAGCAGCTGCTCGGCAACAAGGAGTCGCTGACCGGCCAGTACCTCTCCGGCAAGCGGTCCATCCCGATCCCGGCGGCCCGCCGAGACCGGGACAGGAAGCGCCAGTTGACGGTGCACGGCGCCCGCGAGCACAACCTCAAGGACGTCACCGTCGGCTTCCCGCTCGGTACCCTCACCGCGATCACCGGTGTCTCCGGCTCCGGCAAGTCGACGCTGGTCAACGACATCCTCTACACCCACCTCGCCCGGGAGCTGAACGGCGCCCGCAGCGTGCCCGGCCGGCACACCCGGATCACCGGCACCGACCTGGTGGACAAGGTGGTGCACGTCGACCAGTCGCCGATCGGCCGCACCCCGCGGTCCAACCCGGCCACCTACACCGGGGTGTTCGACCACGTCCGCCGGCTCTTCGCGGAGACGCAGGAGGCCAAGGTCCGCGGCTACCTGCCCGGCCGGTTCTCCTTCAACGTCAAGGGCGGCCGCTGCGAGAACTGCACCGGCGACGGCACCATCAAGATCGAGATGAACTTCCTGCCGGACGTCTACGTGCCGTGCGAGGTCTGCCACGGCGCCCGGTACAACCGGGAGACGCTGGAGGTGCACTACAAGGGCAAGTCCATCGCCGAGGTGCTGGACATGCCGATCGAGGAGGCGCTGGGCTTCTTCGAAGCCGTCCCGGCGATCGCCCGGCACCTGCGGACGCTCAACGACGTCGGCCTCGGCTACGTCCGGCTCGGCCAGTCCGCGCCGACGCTCTCCGGCGGTGAGGCGCAGCGCGTCAAGCTCGCCTCGGAGCTCCAGAAGCGCTCCACCGGGCGGACGGTCTACGTGCTGGACGAGCCCACCACCGGCCTGCACTTCGAGGACATCAGCAAGCTGATCAAGGTGCTCAGCGGGCTGGTGGACAAGGGCAACACGGTGATCGTCATCGAGCACAACCTCGATGTGATCAAGACCGCCGACTGGGTCGTCGACATGGGCCCCGAGGGCGGCTCCGGCGGCGGCACGGTGGTCGCCGAGGGCACCCCGGAGCAGATCGCCGCCGTCCCGGAGAGCCACACCGGCAAGTTCCTGCGGGACATCCTGCCGGCCGACTTCGCGGACGCCCCGGTCGCCGCCCCGGCGAAGAAGGCGCCGCGCAAGCGCGCGGTCGCAGCGAAGAAGTAGTCCCGTCCACCCACCGGCCGCTCCCGCCGCTCCCGTTGTCCGGGTAGTCAGGGAGCGGCCGGTGGGTGCGGCATAGACTTCCGTGGTCCCTCGCAGCAGCAACCGTAGGAGCACACCGATGTCCGAGGCCCCCGAGACCAACCCCACCGCCTCCCGCCGCACCCTGCTCTGCGGGGCCGCGGCCGTCCTGGCGGCCGGCGGCACCGTGGCGGTCACCGGATGCAGCTCCTCCTCCGGCGGCAGCGCCCCCAAGGGCCCGGTCGACCTCGGCCCGGCCTCGGCCGTGCCGGAGGGCGGCGGCAAGGTCTTCCGCGAGCAGAAGATCGTGGTGACCCAGCCCACCGCCGGCCAGTACAAGGCGTTCAGCGCCAAGTGCACCCACGCCGGCTGCGTCGTGGACCAGGTGAAGAACGACCAGATCCAGTGCCCCTGCCACGGCAGCCGGTTCGCCATCACCGACGGCGCCGTGCAGGACGGACCGGCCTCCTCCCCGCTGCCCTCCTACACCGTCACGGTCGAGGGCGGCAACCTCAAGGTGACCCCGAGCTGACCCAGTTGAGCGCCTCGCGACCGCCACGGTCCCCCCTGACGATCTCCGCCCCGCGGCCCCGGCCCCACTCGGTACGGTGGACTCATGGCTGACCCGAGCACCTACCGCCCCGCGCCCGGTGCGATCCCGACTTCCCCCGGCGTCTACAAGTTCCGTGACGCCCACGGCCGGGTCATCTACGTCGGCAAGGCCAAGAGCCTGCGGCCGCGCCTGTCGTCCTACTTCCAGGACCTGGCCGGCCTGCACCCGCGCACCGCGACCATGGTCACCACCGCCGCCTCGGTGGAGTGGACCGTGGTCGGCACCGAGGTCGAGGCGCTCCAGCTGGAGTACTCCTGGATCAAGGAGTTCGACCCGCGGTTCAACGTCAAGTACCGCGACGACAAGAGCTATCCGGAACTCGCCGTCACCCTCAACGAGGAGTACCCGCGGGTCCAGGTGATGCGCGGGGCGCACAAGAAGGGCGTGCGCTACTTCGGTCCGTACGGGCACGCCTGGGCGATCCGCGAGACGGTCGACCTGCTGCTGCGCGTCTTCCCCGTCCGCACCTGCTCCAACGGCGTCTTCAAGCGCGCCCGCCAGGTCGGCCGGCCCTGCCTGCTCGGCTACATCGGCAAGTGCGCCGCGCCCTGCGTCGGCAAGGTCTCGGCGGACGAACACCGCGCGCTGGCCGAGGACTTCTGCGACTTCATGGCCGGGCGCACCGGCAACTACCTGCGCCGGCTGGAAGACCAGATGCAGGAGGCAGCCGCCGAGCTGGAGTACGAGAAGGCGGCCCGGCTGCGGGACGACATCGGCGCCCTCAAGCGCGCGATGGAGAAGAACGCCATCGTGCTCGCCGACGCGACCGACGCCGACCTGCTGGCCGTCGCCGAGGACGAGCTCGAAGCCGCCGTGCAGATCTTCCACGTCCGTGGCGGCCGGGTGCGCGGCCAGCGCGGCTGGGTCACCGACAAGGTCGAGGACGTCGACACCGCAGGCCTGGTCGAGCACGCCCTCCAGCAGCTCTACGGCGGCGGCGAGTCCGTCCCGCGCGAGGTGCTCGTCCCCGCCCTGCCCGACCAGGTGGAGCCGGTCCGCGCGTGGCTGAGCGGCCTGCGCGGCAGCCAGGTCGACCTGCGCATCCCCCAGCGCGGCGACAAGAAGGACCTGATGGCCACCGTGCAGCGCAACGCCCAGCAGGCGCTCGCACTGCACAAGACGAAGCGCGCCTCCGACCTCACCACCCGCAGCCGCGCCCTCCAGGAGATCGCCGACGCGCTGGAGCTGGACTCCGTCCCACTGCGCATCGAGTGCTACGACATCTCCCACCTCCAGGGCGAGGACGTGGTCGCCTCCATGGTCGTCTTCGAGGACGGACTGGCCCGCAAGAGCGAGTACCGGCGCTTCCAGATCAGGGGCTTCGAGGGCCAGGACGACGTCCGCTCGATGCACGAGGTGATCAGCCGGCGCTTCCGCCGCTACCTCCAGGAGCGCGAGCAGACCGGCGAGTGGGCCGTCCCCGAGGAGGACGACCCCGACACCGCCACCGGCGGCGCCCGGGACGAGGACGGCCGCCCCAAGCGCTTCGCCTACCCGCCCCAGCTGCTGGTCGTCGACGGCGGCCGGCCGCAGGTCGCCGCCGCCAGGCGTGCCCTGGATGAGCTCGGCATCGACGACGTCGCGCTGTGCGGCCTGGCCAAGCGCCTGGAGGAGGTCTGGCTGCCCGGCGAGGACGACCCGGTGGTGCTGCCCCGCTCCAGCGAGGGCCTCTACCTGCTCCAGCGGGTCCGCGACGAGGCGCACCGCTTCGCGATCAGCTATCAGCGCAACAAGCGTTCCAAGCGACTCACCGCCGGGGAACTGGACTCCGTCCCGGGCCTCGGCGAGACTCGCCGCCGGGCGCTGCTCAAGCACTTCGGCTCGCTGAAGAAGCTCCGGGCCGCCACCGTGGACGAGCTCTGCGAGGTACCCGGCATCGGACGCCGCACCGCGCAGACTGTTGCGGAGGCGTTGTCGTCCCGTACACCCGCCGCACCCGCGGTCAACACCGCGACCGGCGAGATCATCGAGGACGGGGCCGAGCAGGCCGCCGAGCCGGTGGCAGCAGCACCCCAGACCGCACCATCCCAGGAGACGCCATGACGGCCGACGCCGCCCGTCAGCCGGTGTGCCCCGGCCCCGCCCGCCTGCCCGGGCCGGGAAAGGGCGGCCGAGCCGTGCGCGTTCTCCCCTTCAGAAAGACCGAGAGCGGGGAACCGAAGTGACCGTGTCAGACGTGGGCGAGAACGCGCCGGAGCTGGTGATCATCTCCGGTATGTCCGGAGCCGGCCGCTCCACCGCGGCCAAGTGCCTGGAGGACCTCGGCTGGTTCGTGGTGGACAACCTGCCGCCGGCCCTGATCCCGACCATGGTCGACCTGGGCGCCCGCTCCCAGGGCAACGTCGCCCGGATCGGCGTGGTCGTCGACGTCCGCGGCCGGCAGTTCTTCGACGACCTGCTCACCTCGCTGGACGAGCTGGAGAAGCGCGGCGTCCGGCTCCGGGTCGTCTTCCTGGACTCCTCCGACGAGGCGCTGGTGCGCCGCTTCGAGAGCGTCCGCCGCCCGCACCCGCTGCAGGCCGACGGCCGGATCGTGGACGGCATCGCCCGGGAGCGCGACCTGCTGCGCGACCTGCGCGGCGAGGCCGACCTGGTGATCGACACCTCCAACCTCAACGTGCACCAGCTGCGCGCCAAGCTCGACGCCCAGTTCGCCGACCACGACGAGCCCGAGCTGCGTGCGACCGTGATGTCCTTCGGCTTCAAGTACGGCCTGCCGGTCGACGCCGACCTCGTGGTGGACTGTCGCTTCCTGCCCAACCCGCACTGGGTGCCCGAACTGCGGGCCCGCACCGGCACCGACGCGGACGTCGCCGACTACGTCTTCCAGCAGCCCGGAGCCAACGAGTTCCTGGACGGCTACGCCCAGCTGCTGCGCATCATCACCGAGGGATACCGCCGCGAGGGGAAGCGCTACATGACGCTTGCCGTAGGCTGCACCGGTGGCAAGCACCGCAGCGTCGCCATGTCCGAGCGTCTGACCAAGCGTCTCATCGCCGACGGAGTCGAGACGGTGCTCGTCCACCGTGACATGGGACGGGAGTAACCGCCGCCTTCCTGCCGGGCCCGCCGGCGGAGCGGTTGGCGGGCCGAGGAACGCGAGGTGATTGTGGCGGGATATGTGCCCGGGCGGCAGCCGCAGAGCAGGACCGGTGACCGGGCGGGCAGCCCGGCCCGGCCCACGGCGCCGGGCCGCCCGCGCAGCAGTCCCTCCCGCGCCAAGCCGGCCCCCAGGATCACCGCGCTCGGCGGCGGGCAGGGCCTGTCCGCCTCGCTGTCCGCGCTGCGCCGGCTCACCAGCGACCTCACCGCGGTGGTCACCGTCGCCGACGACGGCGGCTCCAGCGGGCGGCTGCGCGAGGAGCTGGGGGTGCTGCCCCCGGGCGACCTGCGCAAGGCGCTGGCCGCGCTGTGCGGGGACGACGACTGGGGCCGCACCTGGTCCGAGGTGATCCAGCAGCGCTTCACCGGCAACGGCGAGCTCGGCGGCCACGCGGTCGGCAACCTGCTGATCGTCGCGCTCTGGGAGAAGCTGGGCGACCCGGTGGCGGCGCTGGACTGGGTCGGCCGGCTGCTCAACGTGCAGGGCCGGGTGCTGCCGATGTCGGCCGTGCCGCTGGACATCGAGGCGACCGTCCGTGGCCACGACCCGGAGCGCCCCGGCGAGGTCACCGCGGTCCGCGGCCAGGCCGACGTCGCGGTGACCCCGGGCACCGTCCAGTCGATCCGGCTGCTGCCGGACGGGCCGCCCGCCGTCCCGGAGGCGGTCACCGCCGTCCGGGAGGCGGACTGGGTGGTGCTCGGCCCCGGCTCCTGGTTCACCAGCGTGCTGCCGCACCTGCTGGTGCCCGAGCTGGCCGCGGCGCTCACCGAGACCCGCGCCCGCCGTCTGCTCACCCTGAACCTGGCCCCGCAGCCCGGGGAGACCGAGGGCTTCACCCCGCAGCGTCACCTGGAGGTCATCGCCGACCACGCTCCGGACCTCGCGGTGGATGCGATCCTGGTGGACGAGCGCGCCGTGACCGGCGGGGCCTTCGGCCAGGCCGACCTGGACGGCCTGGAGAAGGCCGCCGAACGGATGGGGGCCGCTCTGGTGCTCGGCTCGGTGGCCCGCACCGACGGGACGCCGCGACACGACCCCGAGCTGTTGGCGGCAGCGTACGACCGGATTTTCCGGACACATGGAAGGATCGGGCCATGGCGATGACTCCAGCGGTGAAGGACGAGATCAGCCGGCTCCCGGTCACCCGGGCCTGCTGTCGCAAGGCGGAGGTGTCGGCGATCCTGCGGTTCGCGGGCGGGCTGCACATCGTGAGCGGCCGCATCGTGATCGAGGCGGAGCTGGACACCGGGGCGGCGGCACGGCGGCTGCGCAAGGACCTGCTGGAGATCTTCGGGCACTCCTCGGACCTCGTGGTGATGGCCCCCGGCGGGCTGCGCCGCGGCAGCCGCTTCGTGGTCCGGGTGGTCAAGGACGGCGAACTGCTCGCGCGCCAGACCGGGCTCGTCGACGGCCGCGGCCGCCCGATCCGGGGCCTGCCCCCGGCGGTCGTCTCCGGTGCCACCTGCGACGCCGAGGCGGCCTGGCGCGGGGCCTTCCTGGCGCACGGCTCGCTCACCGAGCCGGGCCGCTCCTCCTCGCTGGAGATCACCTGCCCCGGCTCCGAGGCCGCGCTCGCGCTGGTCGGCGCCGCCCGCCGGCTCGGCATCCCGGCCAAGGCCCGCGAGGTGCGCGGCGTGGACCGGGTGGTGATCCGCGACGGCGACGCGATCGGCGCCCTGCTGACCCGGCTCGGCGCGCACGAGTCGGTGCTCGCCTGGGAGGAGCGCCGGATGCGGCGCGAGGTGCGCGCCACCGCCAACCGGCTGGCCAACTTCGACGACGCCAACCTGCGCCGCTCGGCCCGTGCCGCGGTGGCGGCCGGCGCCCGGGTGGCCCGCGCGCTGGAGATCCTCGGCGACGAGGTGCCCGAGCACCTGGCCGCGGCGGGCCAGCTGCGGATGCAGCACAAGCAGGCCTCGCTGGAGGAGCTGGGCGCGCTCGCCGACCCGCCGCTGACCAAGGACGCGGTGGCCGGCCGGATCCGCCGCCTGCTGGCGATGGCCGACAAGCGCGCCTCCGAGCTCGGCCTGCCGAGCACCGAGGCCAGCATCACCGACGAGATGGTGCTGAACTGACGTTCACGGTCCGTGACCGAAACGCGGCCGGTGTCCGGATTTCCGGGCACCGGCCGTCGGCGTTTCCCGGCGGTCTCCCGAACGGTCCTCCGGACCCGCCGACGCTCCCGAATTGGTAGAGACCACTGGCCCGGGACCAACTGCCCGGCGGACCAAGGCCGGACGGCCTGAAATCGGGTTTCGGCCGCGCCACGCCCAGTCTCGGCAGGCGGCGCGATGTGCCGTCGCAGGCCCGGGAGGGGTAGGGTCATAGGCGGTCGGGGACTTCCCAAATCTCACCCCCGTCGGGGCTCTGTCCCGGCGTACCTAACGAGGAGATCGGTTCGTGACGATCCGGGTAGGCATCAACGGCTTCGGCCGCATCGGCCGCAACTTTTTCCGCGCGGTCAAGGCTCAGGGCGCGGACATCGAGATCGTCGGTGTCAACGACCTCACCGACACGAAGACCCTGGCTCACCTGCTCAAGTACGACACCACCCTGGGTACCTTCCCGGGCGAGGTCTCGCACACCGAGGACAGCATCACCGTCGACGGCCACACCTTCAAGGTGACCGCCGAGCGTGACCCCGCGAACCTCCCGTGGGCCGCCCTGGGCGCCGACATCGTCGTCGAGTCCACCGGCATCTTCACCAAGGCCGAGGCCGCGAAGAAGCACCTCGCCGCCGGCGCGAAGAAGGTCATCATCTCGGCGCCCGCCAGTGACGAGGACGTCACCATCGTGCTGGGCGTCAACGACGACACGTACGACGCCGCCAAGCACGACATCATCTCCAACGCCTCCTGCACCACCAACTGCGTGGCGCCGATGGCCAAGGTGCTGCACGAGAGCTTCGGCATCGTCAAGGGTCTGATGACCACCGTCCACGCGTTCACCAACGACCAGGTGACCCTGGACTTCCCGCACAAGGACCTGCGCCGCGCCCGTGCCGCGTCGCAGAACATCATCCCGACCTCGACCGGTGCCGCCAAGGCGACCGCCCTGGTCCTGCCGGAGCTGAAGGGCAAGCTGGACGGCACCTCGCTGCGCGTCCCGGTCCCGACCGGTTCCATCACGGACCTGGTCGTCACCCTGGAGCGCGAGGTCACCAAGGACGAGGTCAACGCGGCCTTCCAGAAGGCCGCCCAGGAGGGCCCGCTCAAGGGCATCCTGGCCTACACCGAGGACCCGATCGTCTCCTCGGACATCGTCAACGACCCGGCCTCCTGCATCTTCGACTCCAGCCTCACCATGGTCCAGGGCAACCAGGTCAAGGTGCTCGGCTGGTACGACAACGAGTGGGGCTACTCGAACCGCCTCGTCAACCTGACCGCCCTCGTCGGCGGGCAGCTCTGACCTTGCGGGAGCTGACGTGATGTAGGGGCGAGGGCCCGGTCGGCGTACGGTGCCGACCGG
>NZ_JBHVFE010000026.1:0-38692 GCF_042801945.1 Kitasatospora sp. NPDC057542 | reverse complement strand
GGCGGACACACATCGTGTGTCCGCCCCTTCGGCGTACGTGGTAGCGGGGACAGGATTTGAACCTGCGACCTCTGGGTTATGAGCCCAGCGAGCTACCGAGCTGCTCCACCCCGCGTCGGTAGGCCCGACTCTACGGCACAAGCGGGTGATCACAAACCCGATGGTCAGCTGGTGGTCCGCGCGTCCGCGAACAGGGCGAGGGCCGCGCTGATCTCGCCCGGTTCGATCACCGCCGTGGCCAGAGCCTTGCCCTCATCAGCCGGCGGCTCGGGCGGCTGCCAGTCGATGCCGGCCGCTGTGAGCACGGCGACCAGGTGCTGCACGGCGGAGGCCAGGCGGTCGGCGTTCTCGCCGGAGAGGACCCGCCCTGCCTTGTGCTGGAGGGCCGCGAGGGTCTTCATCTGGGAGGCGACCCGTTCGACGTCGGGTGCCAGGGCGGCCAGTGCCGCGTCGGGACCGGTTCCTTCGACGTCGAGGACCAGGCGCACGGGGCTGGGCTGGCCGACGGTCGGAACGCCGTCGCCGGAGAGCGTGTACGGGACCTCCCAGCTGCTGGAGCCGAAGCCGTCCTCGGTGTACCTCCAGATGGTCGCGATGACCCGGTCCGGGTAGGTGCCGATGATCTCCACCGTGCCGAACTCGAGGCGGTCGTCTTCGGTGGGGCGCAGGCGTTGCTCCACGGCGGAGGCGATGGCGTCGATCCGCTCCTCCAGCGTGCCGGCCAGCGGTGCCAGTTCCACCTGGGTGTCGCCCAGGACCCCGCGGGCCTTGTGCTGCTTGAGGTCGAGGGTTGAGGTGTAGGGGTTCGCGCCGAACAGCACCGGGCTGTACTCGTACAGGTCGAGGTCGGTGATGCGGCGAACCCCTTTGGAGCGTTTGGCCGTTCGGACCTGGTAGCCGATCGACCACTGCACCTGGTCGCCGAAGAACAGCAGGTTGGCGTACATGTCCTTCCCGGCCTGGGTGGCCAGGTTGCAGCGGCCCTTGACGAGGAGCGCGCCGGCCTCGGCGGGCCAGGGCTGGCCGTTCGGCAGGGCGGCGGGCAGTCGGTCGTCGCCGGGCAGCAGCTCCTCGGTGTGTTCGGTGCGGGCGGTCCACACGTTCCAGTCGTGCGACCACACGCCCTTCGGCGTGATCTCCGCGAGGGTGCGGGCGTAGGCGCCGGGCTCGATCACGTCGCCGTCGTGGTCGCGCAGCCCGGTGATCGACACGAGCGTGGTGAAGGTGCCCTGGTCGTCGTCGGTCTCCAGCACGCCGAGCATCGCCTGCTTGTGGTCCAGCGTGCTGCTGGGGGTCGGTGCCACCGTCTCGCTCCCGGTTCGCTGGGTTGGTGGCGGTCACGGTAGGCGGACGGCGGGCTTGGGTCTCGTTCTACTCGTCGTACCAGTTGTCGTCGCCGGTCTCGGCGTAGACCTGCTGGACGTGCCAGTCGCCGGGGCCGGCGAGGATGACGATCTCGGACTCGTCCAGGCAGCCAATGCCGGTCCCCGGGACGGCCAGGATGCGGGTGATGGGCACGTCGCCGCTGATCGTGTAGCCGACGTGGACCTCGCCGCCGTGCGTGGCGAACGCGGTGGCGACGTGTTCTTCGGTGGTGAAGGACGACAGCGGGCGCAGGGGCAGGTCCGTGACCGTGCCCTGGCCGTCGATCTCGCTGACGTGGGTGTCGTCGTAGCCGCCGGTGAAGCCGCGGTGGACGGTGACGTGGGTGACGCCGAGGTCGGCGAAGTGCGCCTGGGTGTTCTCCCACATGGCGGTGAGGAAAGCGTGCAGCACGGGGCCGTCTTCGGCCAGGGCCTGGGCGGTTTCGGCGTCGAGGTCGGCGTCCCCGTGCTCCCAGGCCATGGTGTCGGTGAGGTTGAAGGTCCGGCCGGCGGCCTCCTGGAGGGCGAGGGCGTTCGCGTCGTGGTCGTTGGAGGTCGCCGCCCACCCGGCGACGAGGTGGGAGACGGCCTCGGCGCGGGCGAAGTCCCGGTACTCCTCGGCGCCCATCCTCACGTAGCCCCAGGGCTCGCGGCGGGCGCCGCTGTCGAGGTCGGCTTGGTCGACGTAGTCGGCGTAGCCGTTGGCCCCGGACTCCGGCCGGTACGCGGCGAGGTCTCCGGAACGGACCCGGGCGAGGCGGTCGCGCTGACGGTCGGACAGCAGCTGCTCGTCGGGGACGTCGCTCATCTTCTTGGCGAGCGAGTCGCACATGGCGGCCTTGAGCTTCGCGGGGGACCTCCCCCGTTTCCCGAGCAGGTCTCCCTGGCTCACCGCGTGGTCGTCGGCGAGGGTGCCCGGGAGGCCAGCTCGGCTGGCGCCCGGGTGGTGGGCGAAGCGGCCTTGGAGGTCACGCGCGTGCCGGGCCTCGTCCCAGAGCCGGTTCTTGCGGCGCAGCCGCAGGGTGACGGTGGGGAAGGCGTGCACCGCACCACACCGCCTTCTGCTGGGGATCAGGACGGCGGCAGCGTGGCACCGGACCGGGGGTGGTGTCGCGCCGAGCGGTACGGGGCTACTCCGCGGCCTGCCAGTGCCAGGTGCCGGGGCCCGCCAGGATGACAACCTCCGACTCGTCCAGGCATCCGAGCCCCGTGGCCGGCGTCGCGATCACCCGTTCCGCGGGCACGATCGCGCTCATCACGAAGCCGGGTCCCTCGTCCGTGGCGAAGCCGTGGGCTACGTCCGGGTCGAGGGAGAACGCGGAGAGCGGGCGCAGCAGCGGGTCGGTGAGGGTGCTGCCGTCGACCGTCCAGCCCGCGGGTGGCCGCCCGTCGGAGGTGGCCACGCCGCGCCACACGGTCAGGGAGCCGAGTTGGGCTTCGACCAGGTGGTTCTGGGTGCGTTCCCACATCGCCGTCAGGATCGCCGCATGGCCGGTGCCGAGGGCGGACCGCTGGTTGGCGGTCTCCCGCGCGAGCTGGTCGGTGCTGGGCCAGTCGGCGGCCGGGTGGAGGCCGAAGGCATCCCGTGCGGTCTCCTGGAGGGCGAGGGCTCCGGGGTCTTCGTCGTTGGAGGTCATCGCCCAGGTGGCGACCACCTGGTTGACGGCGTCGCGGCGCAGGAGCTCGCGTGCCCGGTCCGCGTCGACGGGAGTCCAGGACGCGTCCGCCGGGGAGTCGCCCGGCCGGACGGAGTTGGCGATACCGGTCGCGTGGTCCTCGTACGCGTGCACCTGCCCCGAGCGCACCTTGTCGAGCCAGGCCCGGTCGGGCTCCAGCAGCAACGTCTCGTCCGGCATGTCCCGCAGGTCGCGGGTGATCCCCTCCACCACATTCGCCTTGTACGCCTTGGCGACGCGCTCGCCCTGCCCGTCGCGGAACACCAGGCCGTGCTGCTCCTCATCGAAGCGGGGCTCGGAGCGCGGCGCCCTGGACGGCCGGCTCGCGGCCGCCCTGATGCGCTCCAACAGCGGGTTCAGCCCCATGCCAGGGCCGTACGCGAACCGGCCTCGGCCGTCCCGCGGGTGCAGGTCCTCGCGGAACGGCTCGGTCTTCCAGCGCAGGCGTAGGCGCACTTCACGAGCTGCGGGGAGGGCCACTCGAACTCCTGGTGATTGTGCGCAGGTCGAACCGGCACGATCGCAGGAGAACTGCCTACCGTCGCGGTGTGCTCACCGTGGGGACGCCTGTGTCAACGAAGCCAGGCTGCGAAGTGCTGGCGGACCTCGTTCTCTAGTTCGTCAGGGGTCCGCTTCGATCGCATCTCGGCTGCCCAGGAGTCAGGACCAGCGTGCAGTTCATGCCACTTCGGTCGGGCAGCGTGCTGAATCCTGGACCGCCCCGGATGACGGAGGTTGAAACCCTCAAGGGTCGTGTTCCACACCGGCTTGAACTCCGATGTCAGCTCAGCCACTGCTGGCGCAATGAAGAGGTCGTCAATGAACAGCACTCGGACACAGAAGTCCATCGGGTCGAGGTTCCGGCTCTGGTCGAGGGTTCGGCAGTGCTCATCGAGTCGCACGCTCACCGCGGGGGGCTTGAGGTATGCGTTCATCGGCACCGACCCCGACCCCTTCTGAACACCGCCCACGTACAGCGGAACCGGAGTTCCGGAAACCGGGGCGTAGAGCTCGTGAGCACCGATGTAGTAGATCGCGTAGATCCCCGAGTCCCGCGCCCATGAAGCGGCCTTTACGAGGCTGCCGGCCTCGACCGAGCGGAGCCTCTCGACGACGCTGTGTACCAGGTTCTCGGGGCGCAGCGGGTCGAAGTTGTACTCGCGCAAGCGCGGGTCCGCCGGCTCCCGGGCGATCCGGTGCACCGGCTCGCCGATCCGGAGAGTCTCGGCGGCCACGGATCGTGGTTGTACTGCTTCCTCGTTGCGGGCGATCGCAAGAAGGTTCCGCAGCGGGGCAGGGTCGGCGTTCAAGGTTTCCGCGAGCACCTCAAGGGTTCGGTCAGACGGAGGCGGGCTGTCAGGGCTGAACGCCGCCGAGACCGTCGTTCGGGACAGGTTTCCTTCGCTGGCCACCTGCGCCTTGGTCTTCCGTGACTGAGCGAGCAAGTCGGCGAGGGCGTCACTCAGTTGCTGCCGACCACTCTGGTCACCCACGGGACTCACTCCTCGACTCTCAGGTGTACAGTTGCGTTCAATCCGGCGGATTGAACATACGCTGAACGCTGGCGTGCTTCACACTCTCCCAATTCTCCAGGAAGGGCGGCCATGCGGGCCCTCGTGTTCGTGACCATCGCTCTGGCGAGCCTCGTCGTTGCTCTCACCAGCGGCCTGCTCCGCTACTGGCGCACCCGTTCCTTCCCCGAAGCAGTCGAGCGCGGCGCTGCCGCCGCTGGAGCCACACTCGCCCTCGGCGCCGCCTACCTGGCCGTCCTTTGGGTGAAGTAACGAGCGGAGACCCGGCTACCGACTGCGTTCAGCACCGGGCAGCGACTCCGCCTCTTGCCGCAGGCTGGCTGGCGCGGCCTTGCCGAAGGGCTGGGCCAGGACCCGCCGGGCGGCTCCCTGCCGGTCGACGCGGAGTACCTGGGCGAGTCCGTCGAGCGTGGTGACGGGCTCGCCGTTCGGGTAGCGGATGTCCCAGCGCCGGCTGCGCAGCCAGTCCTCGTTGAGCTGCTGGCGGTCGCTGGGCGGCGTTCCGGTGGTCATGCTTCATCCTCACACGGGGGTACGGGCGGGGTGGTCGCGGCCCGTCGGCCGGGGCGGGTGGTCAGCGTTCGTCCAAGCGAGGCGGCAGCGGCAGCCGACGGCCTGCCCGGGTGGGGCGGTGGTGTCACCGGGGTGGCGCAGCAGGTCGTCGCCGATGGTGAAAGGCTGGCCGTAGGGCTGGGTCTGGCCGTCGGCCGCGTCGTGGTCGGGCCTGGTCCGGCCGTCATGGTGGGCGACCCAGCGGCGGACGAGGCCGGTGCGGGCGCTGGCGGCGGCGGCCTGGTCTCGGGCGCTCTCGACGGTGGCGGTGGCGAGGTGGCTCGCCTTGACGCTCGCCCAGCCCGCGAGGGAGCGGCCCCAGCCGCGGGTGGCCTCGGCGATGCCCGCCAGGCTCTTGCCCTCCCGGTCGGCGCCGGCCACGTCGTCGGCGAGGGCCTGGGCCTGCTTGGCGAGCCAGGTGGTGAGCAGCGGGGCGATCGTGGGCCAGACGGTGGCGGTGGCGGTGCCGGTCGACCCGAGGGCGGTGTGGAGCTCGGTCGCGGCCGTGGTGGCGGCCTGTTCGATGAGGGGCTGGAGGGCCTGGGCGGCCTCCTGCTGCCAAGTGGCGACGTCAATCACCTGGTCGACGGGCAGGCCCTTGACGCCAGTGCGGGCGGTGGTGTCGCCTCGGTCGTCCCAGTGCCGGGTGCCCTTGCGGTGCCGGGGGGAGTTGAGCCGGGCGATGGTGCGTTCCGTCCAGCGGGTGGTAAGCGTCTGGAGGGCGTCGTCCAGGCGGCCTCGGAGGGAGTCGGCCGCGGTCTCGTCCAGGACGAGGTCGGAGGCGGGTGTCAGGGTTTTGCCTGTGGCCGGCGCCGGGAGTGGTGTCGTGGTGTCAACGGCCGGGGCATCTGCCGCGCGGGCGGGTAGGGCGGTCCGGCCGGAGGCCAGCCACAGGGCCCGGGTCTCGGGGGTGTCATCGATCTCGTCGGCGTATCCGGCGAGTTCGGCGTAGGAGCGGATCGAGCGGACGCCGGCGGCGACTTCCTCTCGGGCTTCGGACAGGCGTTTGGTGCGGGGTTCGCGCAGCACGTCGATGTCGGAGGTGTCGAAGTAGACCTCGTTGTCGTCCCCGGCGTCGTCCTGGAAGGCGTCGGCGATCAGCCGCAGGTGCGGCGGCATGGTGATCTCCCAGAACGTCGTCTTCTCGGCGCGGGCGTTGTCGAACGTCCTGCCCGAGGCGTTACCGAGCTGGGACTCCGGAACGCCGAACGCGGCAAGCAGCTCGATCTTGGACAGGGCGGCGACGGTCTCGTAGGCCATGTCCCGGGGTGTGACGGAGGTGTCCGTGACGGTGACGTTGCCGCCGTTCAGCACCGTCCAGGAGCCGGCCGCAGACGGCCCGGTGCCGAACCTGGCGCGCAGCAGGCGCAGTTCGTCGTCGTCCATGTCGCCGTCGATGCCGATCACGCCGCCGGGCCTGGCATCGTTGTTGACGAACGACAGGTTGTAGTGGCGGGTGAAGAAGTCAAGGTCGGCGGACAGGCCGGCGGCTTCCAGCGGAGTGATGCCGGAGTAGGGGTCGAGCGGGTGGGGGTTACGGATCCACCGCACCTGGTCGACGTCGAGGCGGCGCAGCTCACCGGTGATCGTAACGGTCTCGAAGTGCGAGATGAGGTCGGCGCCGGTGGACGGTACCGGCCGGGTTCGGCCCGGTGGCAGCAGGTCGATCCGCAGCAGGTCACCTCCGCGTGAGAACGTCGGCTCGAGGAACACCCCGCGCTTGGACAGCAGGAGCTGCATGCTGGCGCGCTTCTTGAAGGTCCACGCGCCCTCGGCCGGGTTGGACCGGATGTTCATCGCGCGGTAGAGCGGGTGCGCGTCGTGGGGAGGCATCGGCTCGTCGGAGGTGCCGCTGCGTGGGCGGACCCGAAGCGGCCTGTCCGCGGCGTGGTTGGAGATCGTGTCGACCGCCTTGTAGATCCACACGGCCCGCTCCATGCCGTCGCGCACCGCGCGCTCGACGGACCACGGACGGGCCCGGTCCACGCCTGCGGGCGTCCAGCCGATCGTGTACTCCGGCCCGGACTTGATGGCCGGCGCGGGACGTCGCAGGGTGGGGAGCCAGCGGTGGCGGGGCATCGATTCCTCCTACTGCTCGGTGTGGTGGCCGAGGACGGCGGCGACCGCGAGCGCGAGCAGGCTGGTGCAGGCGAGGCCGAGGCGGGGGTCGGTGGCGTAGGCGGCCGCGTTGAGGCCGATGACGCCGAGAACGAGCAGGACGACGGCGACGACGTCGCGCACCCGGCGTGCAGTCAGGTGCGCGACGTCGTCCGTCAGATGGGGCTGGTGCCTGCTGGGTATGGTCACGGCAGGCAGGCTAGGCACTTCGGTGCCTAGCGTCCCGGCGGCTGCTCCCGCATCCGGTTGCCAGGGTCCCTGGGATCCGGCTTGCGGAAGTTCGCGGCCGCGGCGACTTGGTGCGGGTTCTCGGGGACGGGACGGCGCTTGCGGGTGCCGATGGGGCCACCGTGCAGCATCGGGTCGGAGCCGGCGCACGGGCTTTCGCTGACCTCGTCGTAGGGCCTGCGGCAGCGGATGCACATCACGTCGGCGGAGCGGATCTTGGTCTTGGCCGGGACGCGGTAGACACCGCGGCGGCGCGCGTAGGCTGCGCCCTGCGTGTCCACGGGGACGTAGGCGGCGATCACCCACTCGTGGAGGTCGGCGTTGGTGTCGTCGGTCGGCGTGCTTTCGGCGTTCAAGCTGCACTCCCCTCGCCAGCGGCGCCCTGTGGGTGGGCGCCGGCGGCAGCAGCGGTTGTTCTTCGTGTACATGGGCCCCGTGGTGCCGGTGGCCCCGTCTCGCATGTGGCCTTCGGGGCGTTGCCCGAAGGGGCGGTGGCATCAGCCTTGGCAGGCTGGCCCGTTGTCTTCGATCACCGTGGCCTCAGCGCCCCCACCCGGCTCCCCGACATACGGGTGTCCGGCGCGCCGCTGTGCCTGATACGCCCCGGACAAACTGAGTGGCGCACAACGGTAAGTTGAGTCCAAATCAGATTTACGTGCTGGCTCGTCCACGGCCCGGCATGGGTGCGCAAGCTTCTCCCCCCATTCTGATAGTTGCGGATTCGGGGATTCCCCCCTTAGTCGACCGTAGATGGTGAGCGGCCGATGCGGAATCTGCTCAATGCACAGTTGGCGTATCACCGCTGCACAGCGAACACTGACGGCTATGACTCGTCACCGGCGGTAGTCAGCCGTGGGTGTCGGGCTAGCGGCAACGGGAGCGGGAGGTTGAACTCGGCGGAGATCGCGAGCACAACGTCGTACACGTCGGCGGACTGCCCGAGCAGATCCCGCTGGAGGAAGCGGCCCGCGATCCGCAGCCGCTTACGGACGGTCTGCGCGTGAATCCCGAGGACGTCGGCTACGCGGGCGGTGTCGCCGTCGGCCAGCACCCACGCCCGCAGGATGTCAATCAGGTCCTCCACGAGCACATGAAGGAACTCGGCTTTCCAGGCGTGGACTTCGGGGCTGGCCATGAGGCCCTGGAGGTCGACAAGCCCGCCGTGTGCCGCCTCGCCTGCCCGCTCATCCAGGAAGAGGGCGTCCAGCGCGGCCGCCACCAAGGCCCGGTCGCGAATGTATTCGAGGTTGACTCCCAGGATGCCCGCCGCGGAGCGCACCCGGCTGGCGATGGTGTTGCGGTGGGCGCCGGTGAGTTCGGCGGCCGCCCGTACGGACGACTGGAGCGTGAGCGTGAGTGCCTGGAGCAGCACGTCACGATCCGCTTCCTCCTGCTGGAGAAGCGGGTGCAGCACGGCGGTGGCCCAGCCCGGGTGCAACTGGTTGAGCAGCTCGGGCAGGCGCCCCTGGGAGTTGAAGAGCGCAGTCCTGCTGCGGTTGATGCGGGCGCTGGTGAGGGCCCTGAGGGCGTGCCGGTGGGACCGGTCGGTCTCGGTGATCAGCCGAAGCCCGCTGGCTCCGAGGTGCCGGTAGGGGCGCAGGGCGACCAGCTCGCGCAACGCGGCGCTCACCTCGTCGTCGGTCTCCGTGGAAGTGCACGGCTGCGGGGCGACGATGACCAGGTGCTCTTCGTAGGCCGGGCACGGCGCGACCAGGCAGAGCCGGTCGAGGATGCGCCGGCACTCGGCGTACAGCTCGTCGCGCTCGCTGGGACGGGTCTCCAGGATGTAGACCCGTACGGCTGCTGCGTCAAGCAGGCCGGGGTGGACCTGGGCGGCCGTACGGCGGGCTTTGGGCACCTCGCCCGTCAGCAGCAGTTCCAGGATGGCGACGTGCAGCGCCGTCGCTGCGGCTTGGTGGTTCTGGATCGTGGTGTCGGCGTCCTCGACTGCGAGGTGGAGGGAGAGCAGGTCGGCGGTGCGGGTGGTGATCTGGGTGAGCGCGGGGTCGAACGGGGAGTTCCTGGCGACGGCCAGCACGGCGCGCGGCCGGGTGTTGCCGACGGCAACGAGGCGGATCTCGGCACCGTCGCTCTCCAGGGCGGCCGACTCAAGGGCTCCCGCCGCGATCTGCTGGATCTTGTCGGCGACTGCTGCGAATTTGCTCGCCGAGCGCTGCGGCGCCATGGCGACGACGGCGCCGTCCCGGCCGATCAGCGCGACCCTGCCGCCGGTCTCGCGGGCCAGCCGCCGCACGATGCGGCCGGTGTGCCGGCCGTCCGCCGTGGGACGCGCCTGTCCGAGCAGCCAGTCTCGCCATTCGATGGCCCGGCGCAGGTCGGTCATGCGCTCGCGGGTCACCGCCTCCGCGAGGTCGGTCCACGAGGTGGTGGCGGGAAGGGTGAGCAGCGGTGTCTGCCGGTGCCGCAGGGCACCAAGAAGCTCTGCTGGCACGTGGCCGGTGCTGGAAACGACCGCGAGGGCGCCGGCTCCGGCTCCGACGGTACGGCTCACAAGTTCGTCGAAGCCGGGATCGACCGGGGCCCAGTCGTCCAGGGCTGCGACGGCGAGGGTCGCGGCGAGGCTGCCTCGCCCCCGCTGCCGGTCGCTCGGGTAAGCGGGCCACACGGAGTTGATGGTGCGGGCCAGTTCGTGCGGCAGCGTGCCCGGGAATTCCGTCAATCCGAATTCGAGCATCCCGGTGAGACGCTTTAGCGATGGCATGATCCCCCCTGCTTACTGAAATTTCGCATGCTCGATCACCAGGGCGCGAACATGCCAAAATCGGCGACTCCCCTTCGCCGTTCCGGACGCCCGCACTCCGGAAGAGTTGCCATCAAAGCCCGGCCCATCTCCGCTGTCAATGGGAATAGTTGGGACAAGCATTACCGCCAGATTGCCTCCCAATTCTCCTTCCGTAAGCCCGGTCGATGCCGCCCGTTCGTCAGGCGATCACCCGGACCCGGCGCCGGCCGGTGTGCGGCTCGTAGGGGGCCAACAGAACCGCCTCGGCGCGGTCGGGCGAGCTGACGCCACGTCGGCGCATCGACCGCTTGGACTCGATGACGGTTCGTCCGCCCGAGTTGGTTTCCAGCTTCGGGGCGGACATCTGGGCCTGGGTGCGGCGGTCGACGCGCAGGCGCAGCGATCCCTGCCCGTGGGGCGACAGCAGCGATCTCATCGCCAGCCACATCTCGTCCCGCTTGTTGGAGGGGCGCAGCGTCGCGGCCTCGTCGTCCCGGCCCGTGCTCTCGCTGGCCAGCACGGTGACGATCTCGGCGCGGTGGAGGCCTTCGCGCCGCCAGGCTTCCAGCAGCCCGGCGACGCCCCAGCCGATGCCGACTCCGTCGATCTTGACGCGCACGGGGGCGGTGCTGCCGAGCGCGGCGGCGAGGCCCTGGGCGGCCTTGATCTCCCGCAGCACGACTCCGGCGACGACCACGGCGTCCGCGTTGTCCTGGCCGGCGGTGGCGTGGCGCAGCTCGACCAGGTCGCCGACGGAGCGGGCGATGGCGAACTCGTCGCCTCCGTCGGCGGCGACGTCGACGCCGAGCCTGACCCAGGCGCCGCGCCGCACCCGGTAGGCGCTGGTCTCGCCGTCCAGGCCGAGGGTGTTGAGGGCGACGTAGTCCGGGCCGTCAGGTTCGGGGTTGTCGCTGGCGCGCTCGACCCAGGAGGAGGGGATGGCGCGGGTCTGGCCCCCGCGGGGGAACCTCGCGTGCACCTTCGCTTGGACGAAGGGGGCGTCCTCGCCGTGGTCGCGGATGGCCTCTTCCACCCACTGGGGGTCCACGAGGTGGGTGGCGAGCAGGTGAGCGGGAGCCTGAGGCGGGCAGGCACGGCAGCGCCGGGTGCGTTCACCGGACAGCAGCGGGGTGTCGTAGACGCTGATCGGCAGCACGCGTACGGCGGGGTCGGCGCAGGTCTGCTCAAACCAGCTGCCTTCGTCGTCGGTGGGCGGGTTGCCGATCAGCAGGGCGCGGGTGTGCTCGCCGGTGAGCAGGCCGCGCATCGCGGCGCCGATGATCCGGCCGATGCCGCCGGCCTCGTCCACGATGACCATCAGGCGGGGCGCGTGGATGCCCTGGACGGCGGACTCGTCGTGCGGCGGGGCGCTGAAGCCGTAGGCGACCACGGTGTCCGAGCCGTGGCGGTCGGGCATCTTCCACTGGGCGACGCCGACTTCGCCAGGCAGGCCCGCGCGGGCGACGATCTGGCGGATGTGGGGCCACATCTGGCGCTGGACCTGGCGGGCCCGGGTGGCGGTGGTGACGGTGAGGGCGGTGCCGGGCGGGTGGACGACGGAGGACCAGACGGCGGCGCGGGCGGCGATGTGGGTCTTGCCGGAGCCGAAGCAGCTCGGGACGGCGACGCGGCGCTGGTCGACCAGCGCTTCGAGGATGTCCCGCTGGCGGCTCCACTGGGATTCGCCGAGCACGTCCTCTACGAAGCCGACTGGGTCGTCGGCCCACAGGGCGTAGGGGGCGCCGGCCTCGGCATCGGCCGCTGCGAGGACCTGCGCCCAGTCGCCGGTGTCGAGGGTGGCGTAGAAGCACCGGCGGACGGCGGGTGCCGAGGCGGCGAGGTCCGCGTAGAGGCCGCGGCCGAGCCTGCCGGGGCGGGGCGCGGGCACCGCGGGCAGCGGCTTGGTCACGTGGCCCTCCTAGTCGTGTCGGTCGGCAGGCCACGGTGCCGGACCTGCGGTCGGGTGTCGCGCCGAGCAGCCCCCGAGAAATTTACCGTGCTCTTTTTTATAGACCTGAGTCAAGTTCTCTGCGAGGCTGGTACCGCCAGCCGGGGACCGCGAACCCCCGGCCCCAACCTCAAGGAGACCAACCATGGCCCGCATCACCGCCCGGCACGCGGCAGCCGCCTTCGCCCTCACCACCGCCTTCACCACCGGCATGGTCATCAGCACCCGCCCGACCACCGCCCCGGCCAACCCGGCGGCCGTGACCCTCAGCCCCACCCCGGCACAGCCGCTGCCCGCCCCCGCCGTGGCCCCGCAGGCCGCCCTCTCCCCGGCGGCCGTCTGCCCCGCCCCCGCCGACGCCCCGAACCCAGCCCCCATCACCCTGCCCGAGACGCCCGCCACGGTCACCGTCACCGCCCCGGCAGCCACGTTCACCGAGCCCGCCCCGACCGTCACCGTGACCGTCACCGCCACGCAGATCGTGACCGCCCCGACGGTCTCGGCCCCCTCCCCGTCCCCGACCGCCACCCTGCTCCCGACCTCGGCCCCCTCCCCAACCCCGAGCACCCCGCGCGGCCCCCAGCCGAGTCACTGACCTGACACC
Organism: Kitasatospora sp. NPDC057542; assembly: GCF_042801945.1. Taxonomy (NCBI): domain Bacteria; kingdom Bacillati; phylum Actinomycetota; class Actinomycetes; order Kitasatosporales; family Streptomycetaceae; genus Kitasatospora; species Kitasatospora sp. NPDC057542. Next base: position 25,927 of record NZ_JBHVFE010000026.1, on the reverse strand, counting down.
GGGGCTCCTCTACCCGAGGAGCCCCGGCCCGGCAGGGACAGCACCCAGCCGCCTCCCGTCTTCGACGCCACCACCCCGAGCTGGCGCCGCGCCCGCTGCACCGTGCGCGGGGCGAGCCCGACGGCCGCCGCAGCCGCCAGCACGTCCCGGGCCGGCGCCGGCCCGGCCGCCAGCATGCGGCTCAGGAGCCTGTAGGCGCTGGTGCTCGCCGGGCGCCGCCGCGACAGGTCCGCGCCGGTCATCGCCTCATCGCGGCCGCGCGCGGAGCGGCTGCTCCACGCCACAGGCCGGGTCCGGCCCGCCTGGTGGAACTGCAAGCCGCCCATGACCGCCCACCCGCTGCTGGCCACCGGCACCAGCGCCATCGCCCCGTCCACCCCGTGGACGGCCATGTGCACCGCGGCCGCGTGCGAGGACCGCGCCGCCTCCATCGCCCTGCGCGTGGACGACCATCCCGCGCGCTTCGAGGCGTCTCGGACCGCCAGGACGGCCGTGCCGACGCGCCGCGCGAGTTCCGCGAGCACCCGCATCGCCTTCTCGACGGGCACCCGGTACGGGCAGACCGTCATGAGGTCCACCACCACGAGGTCAGGCCGACGCTCGCGCAGGAGGTGCTCCATCTCGTCGGCGTCGCCGGGCAGGCGCAGGCCTCGCCGCCCGCCTCGGCCGCCCAACACAGGGGCCACCTCGACCCGCTCGCTGCCCGGCCCGCAGGCCGCCAGGAGTTCCGCCGTCCGGTCCGCCGTCTGCGGCGATGCGAGCACCAGCACGGTGCGTGCCGCCTGGGGCTGCTGCCCGTCGGGCAAGGCCGCCGCCGTCGCCGCCCGCACCGCGACGTCCAAGGCCACCGCCAAGGCGCTAACGCCGTCCTCGCCGTCGATCAGGCTCAAGCCCGCCGACGGCACGTACCCGGGCCAGATCCAGCCGGGGCCGTCATCGAACGCCGGCGGAGCGACCACCACGTACTCCGGGCCCAGCCGCAGCGCCGCCGCGATGTCCTGCGCCTCGCACCCGTCGGCCAGGCAGTCCAGCTCCACCCGCCCGTCCCCGGCCACAAGCACCAGCAGGGAGCCCTGCCGGTCGTCGTGCGCGGGGCAGCGCGCCAGCCAGCCCCCCTCGGTCGGCCGGACGTTTCCCCAACGGCGCAGCGCTGCCAGCACCGTCTCGTACTCCTGTGCCACGCGCCCTTCCTCCGTCGTTCTGCTCTCGACCGGCCTGCTGAACGAACAGGCTGGTTCGTCCTCCTACCGTCAAGACGCGCGACGGCGCGAAGGGTTGCTCTCCAGCGACCGCGCGATGCAGGTGGCCGCGTGCGGCAGGTGCAGCCGCTCGTACGGCAGCAGCGGCAGTTCCGCGTTCGGCCTTCGCGAGCGGATGGTGCCGGTGCCGTCGCGGTAGACCGCGGTGTTGCCCAGTGCGCTCGGGTTCGCGTCGACGGCCAGCCGCGCGCTGGCGGCGGTGATGGTCCAGTGCACGGCCGTACCGCACCGGCGGCACCGGGCGAGGCCTCGCGTCGGCAGCACGCTCACGCCTCTTCGGCTGCCGCTGTGTCGCCGACGAGGAGGGCCGCCACCGCCCGCCAGCCGAACAGTGCAACGGCGTGGGCCTGGCCGTGGCCGGCGATCGCCTCCAGCACTTCCAGCGGGTCAGGATCAGCCGCGCGGCCTCCGGGCAGCGCGGCCATGAGCGGCCGCTGCCCCGGCATCGGTGCCGCACCCGCGGGCCGGGCCCCACCACCCGGCACGTCGGGCAGCAGCGTCAACGGCCGGTCGGCAGCGGGCTCGGCTTCCTGGTCGCGCGCGATCGCGGTCTCGATCGAGGCGAGCCGGTCCGAGACGCTCACGTGCGCCGCCGGGGCCGGCCTTCGGTGTGCCGTCCGGCGGCCGGGCCGGGCCGGGCGGTCCGGCGACGGAAGTCCGGGCTGCTCCCGCTGTTCGCGCACCCACTTGCGCCACAGGGCCTGCCAGTCCGCGCCGAGGGTGGCGCGGCCTCGGTGCCAGTCCGTGAACGCCGCTGTCACGGCCGCCAGCCCGGCTGGGCCGCCGAGGCGGTCCAGGTGGCCGTCGGCCGCCGCCCACGCCAGCGCCGCGGCGTCCGGCCAGAAGCCATCGGGCAGGGGGTGGCGGCGCGCTGCCGGCCCCCACCCACCTGCACCTTCCCCACCCACACCAGCCCCCTCCCTGCGGGAGGGGCGGGGAGGGGCCGGGCGCATACGAGGACGCGGGACGTCCCTGGGGGACGCGGGCGGCTGGCCTGCGCAGTCCTCGCCGGACGGGGCACAGTTTGGCCCCGGATCGTCGGCGGAATCGTCGCCGTTCGACGGCGAGTTGCGCGGGTTGCGCTGCTGGCGCTTCTTCTCGGCCGCGCGCCGGCGCCGCTCCTGGACCTGGCCCCGGCTGGGGTTGGCGTCCAGGTAGCCGTGCATCACGTAGTCGCCGCGCCGGGGCTGAGGGCAGCGTGCGCACGCGTGCCCGGCCTCGTGCCACAGCCCGGAGGCGAGCAGCTTGGCGATCTGGGTGGTGGTGCCGTTCTTCGCCGCGACCGCCCTGGGGATCACCCCGTCGGTCAGGTGGGCGCTCGCGTAGGCGCCGCAGCGCACCCACAACCCGGTGGCCGCGTTGCCCGCGGCGAGGATCTTGGGGTGGTCGTCCGTGCTGTCGCCGACGGCGAACCAGGGCATGCCGGTGTTCTCCTACCAAGGTGGGGTGCCGGGTCCGCGGTCCGGCATGGCGGTCGGGGGTGAGGGCAGCGCTCAGGCGGCGGTGTCGGCGGTGTGGTCGAGGCCCAGCAGGACGCGCAGCTTCGCGGTCGGGACGAGGATGCGGCGGCCGACGGTGATCGTCGGGATGTCGCCGCGCCGGGCGGCGTTGTAGCTGGCGGCGCGCTCAAGGCCGAGGATGCGGCCGGCCTCGGGCACGGTCATCGTCGGCTGGACCTGCGGGTCGGGAAGGGCGGGAACGGGGCTCGTCGTCATGCCCGCACTGTGGCCCGCGCCGGGCCCTACCGTCCCACCGTCCACGGCCGGTGCGGGCAGTTCCCGTGTGTGCCGCACCGGCTGCGCCGGTACACCGAAGGCCACATTCGTGCAGGTCAGCACGTATGCGGGCCGCGAATGGCGGTCTTGCCGGGGGATTGCGTGCCGCCTGGGCCGGCCGTCTTCGACCGCGCGGTACCAGGGCGACGACCGTACGACGGCGACGTCCCGGCCTCTTCGTCGTCCACCCCGGTCCACGCCCGTCCATGTCGGCGGCCACGCGGCTGACCCCGTCCAGCCTCGGCGCGACCCAACGCCCCTGCCGACCGTACGGTCGCGGCCAACTCCCCACCGTCGTACCGGCCTGTGCCCTGACCGGCATGGCTTTGGTGACTGTGAACGTGCCGTGACCGCCGCCCCAACCACTGGGGCCTGAGGCCTGATTGAGAGAGATGAGCGAGCGCGAGAAGAACGACACCCCCGGGTCGGTGTACCGCCGCTGTACCTGCCGCGAACCCGTCCTGGACGACAACAGGCAGCCCGTGCTGGACGCCAGCGGAAAGCCGAAGATGCGCGAACTCGGCTCCCGCTGCCAGAAGCTGAAAGGCAAGAAGGCCCACGGCACGTGGTGGTACTACCTCAAGCTCAAGCCCGGCGCCGACGGCAAGCCCAAGCGGGATCGCAAGGGCGGCTACCCGGACAAGGACGCCGCCGTGGCCGCCCTGAAGAAGGCCATCGCGAAGGTCGAGCGCGGCGAGGTGATCGACCACCGCACCACCGTGGCCCAGTACCTGATGAAGTGGCTGAAGGACCGCAAGACCCTGGAGCCGACGACCGTCAGCTCGTACGAGAGCCACATCCGGATCTACCTGCTCCCCGCGCTCGGCCACATCAAGCTGGAGGACCTGACCGCCGAGCCGATCACCGACATGTTCGACGCGATCCAGGCCCGCAACGTCATCATCGCCTACGAGCTCGCGATGATCGCCAAGGCCCGCGCCGAGTACGCCGAGTGGAAGGCCCTGTACGGGCGCAAGCCGGGCCGCCCGAAGAGGAACGCCCCGCCCCCGCCGGTGCCCGCGCCGGAGATACCCAAGCGCGAGCCCCACGCCCAGATGCGCATCGTCGCCCCGGCGACCATGCAGCGCATCCGCGCCACCCTGCGCTCCGCCCTCACGGCGGCGGTCAAGAAGGGCCAGGTCAGCCGGAACTGGGCGAGCCTGGTCGACCTCCCCAGCGGCAAGCGGCCGAAGGCCCTGCTGTGGACGCCGGAGCGCGTCGAGGAGTGGCGGCGCACCGGCGAGAAGCCGTCGAAGGTGATGGTGTGGACCCCGGAGCAGGCCGGACAGTTCCTCGACGGCATCGAGCACGACTGGCTGCGCGCGTTCTGGCACCTGGCGATCTTCCGAGGGCTGCGCCGTGGCGAGGGCGCCGGCTTCGCGTGGCCGAAGGCCAACCTCGAGGCAGCCGTCATCACCGTCGACTGGCAGGTGGTCACGGTGAAGGGCAAGCCGGTCGGGAAGAAGCCGAAGGCCGACAGCGAGCGCACGCTCGCCCTCGACAGCCACACTCTCCAGGAACTGCGGGACCACCGCGACCGCATGGCCGAGGCCCGCCACGACGCGGCCGAAACCGGACGGCCGTGGCCGGTCACCGACAAGGTCTTCGTCCGCGAGGACGGCGCCGAGATCAACCCGGACTACCTCACCGACCGGTTCGAGCTGCTGTGCACCAAGCTGGGCCTGCCGCCCGTACGCCTGCACGACCTGCGGCACCTCGCGGCCACCCTGCTGCTCGGCGCCGGCGCGGACCTCAAGGTCGTACAGGAGGTGCTCGGCCACGCCACGTACGTGCTGACCGCCGACACCTACACCTCCGTGCTGCCGTCCCTCGATCGCGAGAACGCCGAGAAGGCCGCCGCCCTCGTCCCGGTGAAGTCCCGCAGCAGCACCAGCGCCCCGCTGGTGTACCTGCTGGTGCTCGGCGGGATCGAGGTCGCCATGACCAACTCCGAGGACGCGCACGCCATCGTGGACCTGTGGAACGAGCTCCTGGCCCACGGCTACCCCGGGCTGAGGGAACGCCCTGCGGCGATGCCGAAGAAGCGCACCCGCTGGTCCGGCCGTGGGGTGCTGTGGGAGCGGCAACCCCGGCACCAGCAGCTGCACTCCGCCGTGGCCGGCGTCGACCGGCGCTCCGGCGCGGTGATCTACCAACTGCCGCTCACCGGACAGCCCTGCTTCGAGTTCGAGCGCGACCTGTACACCGACCAGGCCGCCGTCAGCTCCGTACAGCTGCGCCACGGCCTGCGCGGCGCCATTGAAGTCGTGGCCCGCGGCACCGATGAAGCGGCGGTGAAGGGCGCCTTCGAGCAGGCCCTGGAGCAGGCCGCCCAGCTGCGCACCGGCAGCGCGCCCGAGGACCATGACCCGTCTCCGGGCGAGGTCGTCGCGGCGTGATGGCCGTGAGGCCAAACCCCCACGGGCCGAGGCGATTCGTCCCGGCCTCGTGTACCGGCAGTACACCCGCCGCCGACGTTCACGACCGGGCGACCGACTCCGCTCACAAGGACTCCGCGAACAGCGGCGTCACCACCATGAAGGGATGACCGAGATGTTGCCGACCATGCCCGATACCCCTGTCCCGCCCCCCTACCAGCGAATCGACCTGGTGCACCGGCCCGAGGGGGACGAGCGCATCGATGTCACCGGGTTCCTTCAGGACGGCGGCACGGTCCGGATCTCATTCGACCCCGGCCAGTCGGGCGCGGTCGACGAAGACGGCGTCGTCACCCAGGAGCCGATCGAGGAGTGCTTCATCGTCACCGCGCACGATCACGACGGCGCCAAGATCGGCTCCGGCACGGGGCACTCGGTGGCCAAGGCGATGCTGCGCCTGCACCGTCCACCCGCCCCCGACCCCAGCGCCTATTCGACCGAACCGCCCTTCTAGGAGCCCACTGTGGGATGGATCGAGCAAACCGACGACGGTCGGCGCATCGAGCACGGCCTACAGCTCACCGACGGCGAGCTGGTGATCCCGGGCAACGCCATCGACTGGTGGCTCGTCCACGGGGCAGTGGGTGCCCCGCTGCGCAGCTCCTGTACCTGCGGATGGATCAGCACCGTCCCCGGCCCGGCCCTGCCTGAGCTCCCGCCGGCGGCCGACCCGCCCACTGGGCCCCGGCCGGTGACGACCTGGAGCGCCGACGGGCCTGCGCACATGCTGTTGCCCTGGTGGTACCTGCGGGACGAGTTCGTGCCGAGCCCCGCCGTCACGGCATGGAAGGAGTACCAGATACGCAACTGGCAGACCCACGTCGCGCACGTCTTCCACGAGGGCACCTGCGCGACCGACGACCCCGAGATCTACGTCCGCCGCCGCATCGCTGCCCTTCTTGACCACGCGGAGGAACACCCCCTGCCCACCCTCAACAAGTTGCGTGCCGCCGCCGAAGCCGTCGAGGCGGCCACAGGCCTGGCCATCGCCGCCGCCCGCCGCCACGGCCACGACTGGGCCGAGATCACCCGGATGCTCTGCCTCAACGAGAAAGCGGTAGAAGCGAAGTACGACTCCGTCTGACAAACCGCCGGCTACGTCCGTCAACCGTTACTGGCGGGCTTGGCCGGTTGACGTCTGGTGGCTGCGGGCCCGTACACGGCCCCCGTGACATCGCAGCCTTCCGTCCGGAGTCCCAAGGGGCTGGAGCGATTACGCCCCAGCCCCTTCTACCTGCTGTGCACCCACCACACCAGCCACGCACCCACGGCGCTACCAAGCGCGTGGCCGGAGCCGCCCAGCATGCCCCACCAAAACCGCCGCAGGCCGAGCCTGGCCACCGCCCTGCGTCGGCCTTCGCCGGCCGCCGGGGCTTGGGTGGATACCTTCAACTTGCCCACTATCGGGCCTCCTTGCTTCGTTCGTTCGAGATTGCGGACCGCCCTGTGCGGGCCGCTGCACACAGCAGACCAGGTGCCCCACCCGCGGATCCCGGGAGACCTCGGGGGGTTCTACGTCCGTACTGAACCTCTAGGTGCGCCGGTTAAGTGCGCACCGCGTCAGCGCGGTACGCCCAGCTCCCCCGGCCAGTAGCGTGAGCTCATGGTGAGAACCCCGCCCAGCGCGGCCGACCGGCTGCTGGTCCAGCTCGCCGCCGCCCGCGGCACGAAGGTGTCCGGCCGCCAGCTCGAACGCTGGCGCGCCCAGCCCACCCCCCTGTTGCCGGCCAACGCCCGTACCTTCCCGGGTCGTCCTGCCGGCGGAAGCGCCTCTGCGGCCGACCCGGCCATGGTCGACCTGGTGGTGTGGCTCGGCCAGCACAGCCGTCCCGGCGCCGATTCCCTCTACCTGGCGCTCGGCGCGTTCGGGACAGGACTCCCCGTCCCAGACGCGACCGTCCGCGAGGCGTTCGTCCGGCAAGTCGTCCGCTCGACAGAGCGGACCACCGAGCGGCTCGGTCCGATGCCCGAGCAGGGGGACGTCCAGGAGTGGGTGAGCGATCAGGCCGACGCGATCGCCCAGCAGGGCGCGCACCGGCTCACCGGGGTGAACCGCCGGATCAGGGCGATCGACAAGCAGATGCAGCAGCTGCCGGCGCTCGCCGAGCTGCGACAGTTCGCCACCGGATTCGACCCGGACCGCGCCGACGCCGATCCTCTGGACAACACCGGCCTGCTGTTCCACGGCCTCACCGCGGCCGTCGCCGGGCCCCGTGGGATCGAACCCGACGCGATCGCCCGGATAGCCCGGTCCCAGGCCGGCCGAGAAGCCCCGCAGTACACCGCGCGCCTTCTGGAGACCGACCCCCGCGACCCTCTGATCGCCGTCCGGAACACGCCAGCGCACCAGCTGCCGGGGCTACCAGCCGACAGCACCATCAACCACGTCGTCTCGGTAGCCCGGGACGCACCACTGGAGCGGCTGCGTGCCGGCTGGACCGCTGCCGGGGAGATCGCGGGCTGGGCCCAATCCCTGTGCCTCGCGGTCGAAGCAGAGATCGCGTCCAAGCAGCCGGGCCCGGCCTGCTTCGAGTGGTTCCTCGGCCAGTTCTTCGGCATCGGCCGGACCTACCTGGTCAAGGGCCTGGCCGAGCCGTCCCCCACGGCCGGTCAGCAGGCGCTGTCGGCGGTGGAGCTGGTGTTCACCCTCGATGCCATCAACAGCGTCCTCGCCACAACGGACTCGGACGGGCACGAGACGATGCGCCGCCTCGCCCCGCCGTTCCTCCTCAAGCTGGCCGCCGTGGAGATACCGCGAGCCCGACCGAACGAGGTGTGACCCGAATCCGCTGCTGATCCACGACGGCGAGCGCTTCGCCATAGTCGAGGCCGTAGAAGTACTCGCCCTTGCTTTCGCCCGGGTGCCGGCGTCGAAGTTCTCCGAGCACCACCTGCTCCCAAGGGTGTGCATCAGCAACCAGCTCGGAGGCCCAGGCATCGAGCAGCACGTACCCGCCGCGCTCCGCCTTAGCGCGGTGCTGGCGCAGCCGAACCGCAAAGCCGGTGGTTCGCCCGACCTTCACAAAGGAACTCGTCGCCCCGGCGAACGACAACACGTAGAGCTGGTCCGTGCCCGGAATCCCGGGCCGTTCAGCCACGGGCCCCAGCCGCCGCAACGCCCCCCACTCCACAAGGGCCGCCAGGACCACGTCCTCGGACTCCCAGTCCACTCCTTCGAAGCGGAACCTGCGCAGCAGCGTCTCACGGCTCCACGTTCCGAGCGGGCCCATCACCTGCTCGGGGTCGATGTCGAACCCCGCGAACCGGGCTGCGTACTGCGACTCGGACAAGGGCGCCATCCCGGCAGCATTCCACAACTAGTCACGCTCATAACAGCGTTCACGATTCTCACTTGGGCCGCTCGCCGTTGGCGAGCGGCCCAAGTGCTGCACGCGAGGCCAAGCCGCTCGACCTCCCACCCACGCGGGCCATCAGCCCGACCAGGAAGGACATCATGAACAGCGACACCACCATCCGCCGCCTCGCACTCCTCGGGGCGCTTCTCGCCGCCTACGGCGAGCTCCATCCCCTCGCCGACCAGTGGGCGCAGGCTGGCCAAGATGCCTACGGCAAGCGCCTCCACGGCAACCACCCCGTGCGCCTGGACGGCAGCCCGGTCACCCCCGAGAAGCCGGCCCTTCCCGGGGAACGCACGTTGAGCGCTTCCGCCCATGGGCGGCGCTGCGCCGCCCGGCACGTCCTGGCCTACAGTGCCGCACAGACGGCCGGCGCGATCACCGTCACCCGGACATGCGGCTACCGGCTGCCGGTCGGCCCCCTGCTGGTGGGGACGGCGGTCAACGGCCTCACCCACGCCTTGATCGACCGCGGGCCGGTCCTGGCCTCTCTCGCCCGCCGCATCGGCAAGACCGGCTACATCGAGGCCTGCGCCGCCGTCCGGCTGGACGAGGGCGGCAAGATCACGACCTCGCTGTACGGGCCCGGGACGGCCTGGCCGAACTCGACCAGGCGTTCCACCGAGCGATCGCCGTGGCAGCGGCGACCACCACGGCCTGGCTGGCGGTCCGTCCCCGTAGCCGCCCGGAACGATGACTGCGGGGGCCGGGGCGCCCTGCTGCGAGCACCCCGGCCCTCGGTTCACATGCGTCGGCGTTCGAAGAAGACGAGGAACGGGGTGACGAACCCGCTCGCCTCGACCGGCGTGGTGTGGCCGACGATCACCAGAAGTACGCCAGCCGCCAGCGCGGCGCCGTACACGACGGCGCGCACCGGGTTGTCGCCTTGTCCGGCCGTCGTGGCGGGTGCGACGTTGTCCCGCTGGTCCGGGGGTTCAGACATACTGGAAGGGCTCCTGTTCACGAGAGGGCAGGACAGTCATCGCCCGCAGCGCCTGAAGAACTCTGCGAGCGACGCTCTACGACGGGGTCGGGGCTCGGCCCGGCACGGCCAGCGCCCCGGCCTCAGTCGAAGCTTGAGATGAAGGTGCCGTCCCCATCCGGCCAGATGACCTCGATCATGATCGAGCTGCACAGGTCGATGAGGTCCTGGCGGGGCTTGGACGCGGTGAGGACGGCGAGCCTCGGCGTAGGTGAGAGAAACCGACGGAAGTCGAGAAGCTTGCCGACCGCCAGCCGTACGGCCTGCCGCGTCGGGCTCGGCTTGCACTCGACCAGTAGGTTGTCAGTTCGGTCGTAGAGGTCGGTGGTGAACGGCCGCACTTCACCCGGCGGCCGAATCTGGTATCGCATGACCTCGTGACCGAGGCGCTCAAGGTGCGCACGGTATCGACGGGAGAGGCCGGCTTCGGAGTCCCGGTTCGCCTGGACCACTCGCTGGCTGAGACTCCGGCTTCTGATCACCGCGATCTCTTCCGCGATGCTGTCCTCCATGCCCGGGAGCGTGGTCGCCACAGGGGGGGCGACCACCGGGTCACCCACCGGCCGAAGGCGGAAGACGATCACTGTCCGGAGATCACCGTCGGCATCGATGGCGTCATCGGAGATGTAGGGCTGCTCCTGGTCGACCTCGAACTGCCCAAGGCAGCACCAGGCCGTTTGGTCCACCCTCTGCCACACGTAGACGTCACGGCCGACGTCTTTGTGCGTCAGGAGCGCCTTGTTGCCCTGGGTCAGCGTTTGGTCGCCCCTCTGTCCGGCTCCGGTGTAGAGGTAGGCCCCATCGTCGTCGAACCCGTCGACCAGCCCGTACTTCTCGGCCGCGATCGGGTCTGAGAACAGGTGGATCATGCCCGCCCGCCCGGAGATCGAGATGCCGCTCTGACGGTTGCCCCCGTACAGATCATGAAGCTCGGGTCGAGACATCGCCTCGCCGGGCCTGGGTCGCTTGCCCATCTCACGCCTCTCCTCAATCGCGAGACCAGCATGCCATAGAAGCGTGACGCTAATCCAGCACGCTTTGACCCATCCGCCAGGGCGCCCAGTATCAACAGACTGCCCTGACCTGCCAATATGTCAATCCCAGACCGAAGTCCACATCCATGCCGAGACCTTATCGTTATCAAAATCTTCGCCGCGACCTCCCTGACGGTTGGTCAATCGAACATGCGATCGAATGATGGCCTCATGCCGACCCCCGATTCCCCTGCCCCAGCCGCCGGGGAGCCTCAGAACGACGCCGAGGTCGCGCCCGCCGCCCTGATGACCTTGCCGGGGCCCAGCCGCGACCGCAGGCACTGGCGGCTGATCGAGATCCGGCGGCAGGGGCGCTGGCAGCCGGCGATGCTGACCGTCTGGCGGCGACCGCCGGGCAGCCTCTTGTGGGTCGTCCACGTGATGTGGAGCTCCGACCCCGACAGCGGGTGGGGGTGGTTTGTGTACTCGGAGGCAAGCATCCGCCCGGTGCCCGATCCCGGCGAAGCGGCGCCAGCAGGCGCACCGTTCTTCGGTCGGTGGCACGATGCCGTGGCCGTGCCGCGCGAACTCGCACCTCCCCCTGGCGCGGACCCAGGCGATCAGGAGCGATGGCAACTGGCCTGGATCAGGGTCGATGGTGCGTGGCGGTCTGGTCTCGTGACTGCCGTCCGTCGGCCGGCTCCGACGATGCCGTGGATCGCGTACTGCCGGTGGGGAGAGGACAAGCAGGTCGCCTGGCTGGTGCACGACGGACAGGCGGTGCGCCTGGCCGCGAACACCGAAAGTGCACACGAAGGGTGAGGGTTCAGGCCGTCCGTGGAGAGTGCTGGACCGCCACGGACGTGGGTGGAAAGGGGCCCGGAGGGGGCGGTTCGGGGGCGCTATCCCCGCTCTATCCCCGCTCGGGGACAAAGGGGGCAAAATGAAGGCGAAGTTAGGCACCGACGCGGACCGCGAGGAAGCCCCAAACATGAAAAGAGCCAGGTCAGTTGGGTACTGGCCTGGCTCTTTCGTCGGTGGGCCGCCAGGGGCTCGCACCCTGAACCTACGGATTAAAAGTCCGCAGCTCTTGAGTTAGCGTCGACGCGACGTAGGGGACCGACGGCTCTGGACTCCTTACGCTCGTCACAGACCGTAGCTGCCGTCCCGCGCTTGCCGTCACTTTCAGGGTACTCCGGGCCATTGCCCGGTGCTCCGGCCGCGCCCCACCGGGCAAGGACGCCATTCGCGGCGTGCATCGCAGTCGGCACCGAGAAGCACCTCCTCACCCTCGGGTGACCTGCACAGACTCCCGGCCGCGACTGGCCCTCCTCGGCAGTCGCAGACGTCAAGTCGCCTTCCACCCAACGTGCCCGCCAGGTCTCGACGCGCTTCGACGAACGACACGTACGTACGGTCTGCCCCGTTCAGCACGCCAAACCCTGTTCCGCCCGTCCAGGCGGACAGGTGACTGTAGGCGTGCCCGGCCGAGCCCGAACGGCTCCAGCACCCCACCAGAGGGAGACCATGCACGCCCGACCCCACGTTCCCGCCGCAAGCCGGCTCTCGGTTCCGACCCCGGCCGTCGCCGCAGCCCCCGCGTACGAGGCCGATCCGGTACCGGAGTTCGACCTCCTGCACAGCGGCTGGTACTCGACCGAGGAACTCGCCACGCTGCTGAACGTCGACCCCTCGACCCTGCGGCGCTGGCGCACCGCCACTCCCCCGCAGGGCCCGCCCTTCGTCCAGATCGCGCCCCGGCTCTACCTCTACAGCATCCCCGACACCCAGCTGTGGCTCACTCAGAAGCGCACCGACCCATCCGAGGCAGCCTGAATGCCCGACCACACCCAGCTCATCCCCATGGGCGTCGACCTCACCACCGACATCGAACACCGCCCCGACCGCCGCCCGCAGTTCCGCTACCGCGCCCGCGTCCGCTGGACGGACCCCAACGGCGACGGCCGCAAGTCGGCATCCTCCTCCGTCCCCACGGAGGAAGAAGCCAAGGCCTGGATCGCCCGCATGCAACGGGCAGCAGCACGCGGCATCACCCCCAAGACCCTCGCCATGACCCTCGCCGAGTACGGCGACGAGAACTGGGACCTGGCGATGCGCGGCCTGGAGACCACCACCCTCGACCCCTATAGCGCCGGCTGGAAGCTTCGCGTCGTCCCGGTCCTCGGTCACATACCCGTCGTCAACATCACCAATGGCATCACTGACCGGGCTCTCCACTTCTGGGTCGCCGACGGACTCACCGTCTCCTCCGTCAAGAACAGTCTCGCCCCGCTCGTACGCGTCATGGAGCAAGCCGTCCGCGACGGACTCATCGACTTCAACCCCTCACGTATGAGCGGCTGGCAGCGCCTCTACAAGAAAGCCGAGGACGAACTCGACGACCCACGCTCCCTCGCCCTCAACGACTGGGACGCCCTCGACGAACTCGCCAACGCCCTGGTCGAACGCTCCCACAACCACTACCGCGGCTGGGGCGACATCGTCCGCTTCGCCGCCTGCACCGCCGCCCGCATCGGCGAGGTCTCCGGCGTCCGGGTCAAGGACATCAACCGCTTCGACTGGACCTGGGACCTGTGCCGCCAGACCACCACCGCCCCCGGTGGCCTCATCGACAAAGGTACCAAGGGCAAGCGGCGGCGCACCGTCCCCATCATCGAAGAGATCCGCGACCTCGTGAACTGGCGCATGAACGTCGTCGGCAACGACCCCATGGCCCGCCTCTTCACCGGCCCGCGCGGCGGCCGCATCACCACAGCCATCCTCCGCGACGCAACCCACTGGGACGAAGTCGTCGTCAGCCTCGGCTACGAGTACCTGCGCCGCCACGACCTCCGGCACACCGGCCTCACCTGGCTCGCCGACGCCGGCGTTCCCATCCACGTCCTGCAGAAGATCGCCGGGCACGGGCACATCACCACAACCCAGCGCTACCTTCACCCGGACAAGAGCTCCATCGAGAACGCCGGCCGCACCCTCAGCAAGCACCTGTCAGCAGACCGAAACACCACGCGATCGGCACCAGCCGCCAGCCCGGCGTCGGCAGAGGCTCCAGTGCGTCACCTGCGTCTCGTCCAGTGAACGACTTCAAAGATCCGCTCCAACGGCCTGACAAAGGCCGCGATCCATCCGCTGTATGTCTCCGCCCACTGTGGACACGGCCCTATGCTGGCGGCCGGTCCGCAGTCACGGATCGCCGTTCTCGTGCAAGTTCAGACGCTCCCGATATCGGAACGGGATCCGCGCGCGGCCAATGATCGATAGCCTCATCGGTGGAGAATGCACCCGCTCCACCTGATCCGGATACTCCCGCCACGAGCCGCAAGCAGGACGCCGTATGGCTCCTGCTATTCATCCACGGAGCCGGCGAGAGCCCCAATGCCGCTGAACTGGCGGACCCCGGTCTCGCGGACGCGGAGTGCGTCGTGCGTTCCCAAGTCAGCCTCCAACAGCTGGACTTTGGGCTGCGAAACCCCCGACTACCCGGGTGGACGAACTACTTAGCGGAGAACTGAGGTTGTTGTAACTGGCCGGAGAGATCCTAGAATTGGAAGAACCGAAACGGGAAGCTTCAGACAGCCCAACACCCCTCGCCCAACCGGGCGCCGGCGACACCTTCGGACGGTTGGCAAGGCCCCTCAGTACGCGAGGCCAAATGCGACCATCCTCATCTAGGAGATGGATTGGCGATCTCTTCGATGAGCTGGCTCTGGTGCCGGATGTCGTCGCTCTCGCTAGGGGTGAGGTCGTACCGGGCGAGGGCTTCCATCTCCGCACGGGCACCAGGTACGTCGCCCGCGAGAGCCAGAACCAAGGCACGTTGTGAACGAATCCCGACGATCATGTCCAAGAGGTTGTTCTCCTGGGCCGCGTGCAGCAGTGAGTCGAGCTGTTTCAGCGCCCCGGCGGGATTGGTCCAGCATTCCACGTCTGCGAGGTCCTGCCCCGAGTCGATGGCCGACCGCATGGCGCCGGAGGCGTTGTAGAGCTTGAACGCCCATAGTGCCCACGGCTCGAAGTCCATTCTGCCGAGTTTACGCGCGACTTTGACCAGGAGACCGAAGCAGTCGGCGAGCCTCTTGAAGTCGTCTGGTGTGTCGTGGCTGACGCATCGCTCATGGAGCACCTCGACCGATAGCAGGACGTCGGGAGGTGTCAGCCCGAGGTGGTCCATGTAGGTGTCGATGAGTCCCGCAGCAAATTCGCCCGCCTCCAAGTATTCTCCCGCCTCCCACAAAGCACCGGCGTACTCATAGCGCAAGCCCCGGTCGAACCGGGAGGGAGCAGGCGTCTGGGTATGTGCTTCGGCGAAGGCTCGGCGAAGTTGTGTGAGGGCTCCCGCTGGGCCGTAGAGACGGAACTGTCGGGAGGCGACGAGCATGGCCTCTCGCGGACCGAAGTCCGGGTGTCCGGCTCGATGAATCGTCTCCATCGCGTGGACATGTGAGGCTAGCGCCTCCATGTCTCCTTCATTGAACGCCCATGCGGCCAGCGCGTTGTGAGCGTCGAGCCGCAGTGCGGGATCCGAGGCCGGATCACGCGCCGTGTCAGCGAGGTCGGCACGCACCTCACGGGGGTATTCACGCTCGAAGAACCCCTCCTCCTCGGTGAGGGCGATCAGGACCCCGATCTGTCCCGTTGAGCCCAGCAGTCGCATCCAGCGGGAACGTCGCGCGGGATCCCAGTCACCCTCCACGATCTGGCACAAGGCCCGCTGCACCCGGTCGGCCGTCTCCTCGTCGAGACCTTCAAGCACCTGCCGGGCGACAGGGCGTGCGGCGTCATGAAGCTTCAGGTGACCATCCCCAAACGACTGCGTCAGCCCGGGGCCAACAAGCTCTCGAAGAGCACGACCGTTGACCGACCGGCTCGCCAGCCCCATGTCCGCAGCCAACAGCTGCAGCTCGTCCTGCTTCAGTGGGACCTCGGCCAGGGCGAGGAGGCCGGCCAGTGCCGTAGCCGTCTCGCCGAGACCTGCGAAGGCCCGCTCGAGGATGCGCTCCTGAGCAGTGGGCATTGCGTGCGTCCCCTCCCCGAACGCGTCGCAGAACTCGGCCACGTCGGCGCCGTACTGGCTGCGGGCGAGCACGGCGGCCTGACCGACGTACAAGGGCAGACCGCCGGTGAGCGTGATGACGCGCTGCGCCGTGGCGTAGTCGGTCCGGCAGCCTTCAGCCGCGAAGACCTCAACCACGGTGTCGACACTCCATCCGGGCAGCACCTGCGGGGCGATTCCGAGATGAGTCTCAAGAACGGGCTGGTCAGGCCAGGGGTGCGCCAACAAGACCAACTGTGCCGTGGGCAGCGCCGCGATGAGCACGCGGAGTCCGTCGACGGGAACGCGGTGGGCGTTGTCGAGGACGACAGCGACGATGATCCCCGCTTCTTCCAGCCGCCGGTGGACCGCTCGCAGGACATCCAGGCTCGACCCGTAGGGCAGCTCCGTTCCCGCCGGACCGCTGAGGTGCCTGGCCGCGAGTTCCCGGGCCAACGACTCGGCGAGAGCATCGGCCGACACGCCATCTGCCACATCGCAGTACGTCACGGGCAGCGAGCACCGCTTGGCCGCATCCGCTGCCCAAGTGGTCTTCCCTGCGCCTGAGTACCCGACCACCAGCCGCACCTGCTGCTCGCCGACCAGCTCGGGATCGGTCTTCTGGGGCCGGTAGGTATCGGGGCTCTCCGGGAACGCCTGCAGCTCCTGCACGAACTGCTCGAACAACTGGGCAAGGTCCGCTGCTACGAAACCCTGACCGAGAGCGCCCGTGGACGCATACTGCAACCGGGCCGCCAGCTTCTCCACCAAAGTCCGCGGTTTGAGCGAAGCGAATCGGACATTGCTGGCCTCGTCCGTGCACCACTGCATCATCGCCTCGAGGTCAGGCGCCGGCGTCGGCAGCCACGGCTCAGCCTCTGAAGGTCTGCCTGGGTACAGCATATGAACGTCGCTGGGCCAGTCCACGGCGAGAGTCTTGTCCAGCAGGTCAGGTCCAGGCTGGGCGTTAGTGATCACGATCAGCGAGGGACTGCCACTGCGCCGGCCTGCATCATGCTCGGCTCGAACTCCACGGTATTGATCGACCGCGCCGCGGATGTCGCTCCAGACCAGGACGCCGCTCTTGCGAGTCTTGATCTGGAGGTACAGGCGACGGCCCGGGAGCACCACCTCCAGATCCTCGTCCCGCTCCACCAGCAGGCTCTCGGCGCCCGCGCCCCGTAGCCTCAGCAGGCAACCGACGGCGTACAGATTCTGATACGTGAACCCGCGATGGGTAGCCCGGATCCGCAACTGCTGCGCACTGTCGAGCGGAGGCTCCCCGATGAAATCCTGCGTTGCAAGATGATCATCACCCTGCGGTACTGCTCCGCTCATGCCCATGAAGCAATGCTCTCAGGTGCAGACCCAGGTGCCGCAGCGAATCCTCGACCTCGTGGCCCGCCAGCAGGTCCAGGGTCGTCCCGTGCCGCCTGACCTCCCACTGCCGGCCTGCCAGGCGTCGGGGGTGCCTATGGGTCCGGTCGCCGCTGAGGTTCATTCCACCTGCCTGTCGCAGCCGACCCTGTGCTGCGGATAGGCTCACACGAATACGATGCCCTGCAGGCAGGGTCGGTCCGAGACGGGCCTCGAATCGGGAGACCGCTCGGGCCAGGCCGACAGGACTGGCCCGAGCATCGCCCACAACTCGTCATCCACTACCTACGGCTGGCTGTCACAGCATCACGAACAGCTCAATCGTCGCGCTGCTTGCGGCCGACCAGCGCCGATTTACAAGATCGTGTTACGAGCCCTCAGGAGCGGCTCCTCATTCGCGATCTGAGAGCATCGGTCCCCCGCTGGTCCCCGGCAAGATCGTTTAAGGGCGTACGCAGATGGCTAGCTTCACCGACGGAGTAGCATAAAAAAGCCGCTGGCCTGGGATTTCTCCCAGCCAACGGCTTCCGACATATCTGTCGGGACGACAGGATTTGAACCTGCGACCCCTTGACCCCCAGTCAAGTGCGCTACCAAGCTGCGCCACGTCCCGTGGTCTCGGCGCCTGCAGCGGGGCCTGGGGGCTCTGCTGTGGGCTTCTCGACCTTGTCTCCGGTTGTCCCGGCGACGTGGAAAACAATACAGCACGTCGGGGGGTGCTCGCTGCCAGGTCTGGGAGGGGTGGGTCAGGGGGTCGGGTGGCGGGCGTCGTAGGTGAGGAAGGCGGGGCGGCGGGCGGCGAGGAGGAGGACGGCGGCGACGCAGGCGAGGCCGCCGGTGATGACGGAGGTGGCGGGGTTGGTGAGGGCGGCGACGGTTCCGGACTCGAAGTCGCCGAGGCGGGGGCCGCCGGCCACGACCACGATGAAAATGCCCTGGAGTCGGCCGCGCATCTCGTCCGGGGCCGCGACCTGCATCATCGTGTTGCGGAAGATCATGCTGACGGTGTCGGCGAAGCCCGCGACCGCGAGTAGCAGGAGGCCGAGCCAGAGGTTGTGGAGGGCTCCGAAGGCCGCGATGGCCAGGCCCCAGGCGGCGACGGCCGCGAGGACGGCGGCGCCCTGGCGGTGCACGCGGCCGACCCAGCCGGAGAAGAGCGCGCCGACCAGGGCGCCGACGGCCGGGGCTGAGACCAGCAGGCCGACGGTGCCGGCGTCGCCGCCGTAGAAGGTGACCGCGATGGCCGGGAAGAGAGCGCGCGGCATGCCGAAGACCATCGCGGCCAGGTCGGCGAGGAAGCTGGTGCGCAGGTTGGGCTGCTCGCGCAGGAAGCGCAGGCCGTCGAGGACGGAGGCGCGGCCCTTGCGCGCGCCGAGCGGCCGCATGGCAGGCAGGCGCCACATCGCGTAGAGGGTGCCGGTGAAGGCGACGGTGTCGATCAGGTAGGCGGCCTGGGCGCCGTACGCGCCGATGAGGACGCCGCCGAGCATCGGGCCGACCGTGAGGCCGAGGTTCATGCTGACGGTGTTCAGGGCGTTCGCCGCCGGGAGCTGGTGGCTGGGCACCAAGCGGGGGATCATCGCGGAGCGGGCGGGCGAGCTGAGCGCGAAGAAGCCGGCTTGGACGGCGACGGCGGCGTACAGGACGGCGACCAGACCGAGGCCGGCCAGCGCCTGAGCGGCCAGGACGGCGGAGACGGCAGCCAGGCCCGCCGAGCCGATCAGGCCCAGTCGGCGCCGGTCGACGGTGTCGGCGATCGCACCGCCGTACAGGCCGAAGGCGACCAGCGGAACGAGGGAGAAGATGCCGACCAGACCGGTCGCGAAGGCGGAGCCGGTCAGGTCGTAGACCTGGACGGAGACGGCGACGGCCGTCATCTGCTGGCCTATGGAAGAGACGGCCTGCCCGGCCCAGACCCGGCGGTAGTCGGCGTGGTCGCGCAGCGGGCTGAGGTCGGCGAATGCCCGCCGGTACCAGGGCGAGTCGGCGATCGCCCCCGCTCCGGGTCCGTCCCGCGGCCCGGGATCGGGTTCGGGCTCAACGGAGGAGGGCGAGGGGGCCGAGGAGGGCGAGGAAGGCACAGGGGAGCCGGACGACGCGGGCAAGGGGGAGGACGTGGAATGTTGATTGTTCGACATGATCCCCCATGCTCCGCTCCGTCCCCGGACGGCTTCGCACCGGGGCCCGCTCAAGCAGGGCCCCGGCCCCGCCCGCACGCGTTACCGGCTCAGCACCTGCTTCTCCCCCGCCTCCACCGCGAAGTCGAGCCGATTGCCCGGCGGCGGGAACGGGCAGATGAAGTGGTCCGAGAAGGCGCACGGCGGCAGATAGGCCCGGTTCAGGTCGAGGACGGTGCGGCCCTCGGCGTCCGGTGCCGGCAGGGTGATGAAACGGAAGCGGTAGGTGTCGATGCCACTGGTCGCGTCCGCGATCACGCCGCTGAGCCGCCCGACCGACCGACCGACGGTCAGCGTGCGGTGCTCGCCCGCCACGGTGAAGGCGATCTGCCCGGAGACGGCCAGCGGGCGCTCGCGGCCGTCGGCGTTCGGGACCACGACCGACCGCGCATCGTCGTCCTCGAACGGGGTGAAGACGGCGGGCACGGCCCACTCGGGCGCGTACGGGTAGGCGGAGATGCCGGCAAAGGCGGTCCGGCGCGGCGCGGCCGGGTCGAAGACCCGCAGCGCCAGCTCACCTTCGCGCTCGATCGGGACGAGCAGCAGGTCGCCCAGGGTGGCGGTGTCGGCGGCCGGGTCGCTGTCCGGACGGAGCAGCACCTCGCCGTCCACCGGCGCGCCCTCACCGTCCGCCGACGTGCCCGCGCCGTCGACCGTGATGCCATCGGACGCCGCCGCCCGGAGCCGGACGCCCTCGGCCTCGGCCCACCAGCGCCCGGGCAAGCCGGGGATCTCGGCCGGCTCGGGCTCCAGCCAGTGCGTGCCGGTGAGTGCGAGCTGGCCGTGCGTCGCGCTCACCGACGCCGCCCGGCCTTCGCTCCAGTGCTTCCAGTCCTCCGCGGCCGTCGCCGTCATCTGTCCGCCCTCCCGGTCGGTCCGCGGACGACCCGCCGTTCGGGCCGCCCGTCTCGGTCATCCACAACACCGTCCGCTCGGACGGATCATTCCCGTCGGCCCGGAGCCGCCGAAACTGCAACACGGCGGCAACGCGCTGACACGGGGCACCACACGGGCCACACACATCACTTACCCGTACCCACCCGTCGCACCTATCCGTCGCGGCGCTTCAGCGGACGGAACAGCCCTTCCTGCACCACGGACACCACCAGCCGGCCGTGCCGGTCGAAGATCTGCCCGCGCGCCAGGCCGCGCGCACCGTGCGCGATCGGGGACTCCTGCTGGTACAGCAGCCAGTCGTCCGTCCGGAACGGCTGGTGGAACCACATCGCGTGGTCGAGCGACGCCATGTCGAAGCTCCGCTCGCCCCACAGCGGCTCGACCGGGGCCCGGACGGCGTCCAGCAGCGTCATGTCGCTGGCGTAGGTGAGAGCGCAGACGTGGATCAGCGGGTCGTCCGGCAGCGGGCCGTTGGTGCGCAGCCAGACACCGCTGCGCGCCTCGACGCCCTCCAGCTCCTCCTTGGTCCAGCGCAGCCGGTCGACGTAGCGGATGTCGAAGGGCTGGCGGCGGCTGATGAACGGGGGCAGCTCGCCGAGCCGGGAGCCGACCTCCTCCAGGGCACTGGGCAGTTCCTCGGGGGCGGCGACGGCCGGCATCGGGTACTGGTGCTCGATGCCGCCCTCCTCCGGTCCGTGGAAGTCGGCGGTGAGCGCGAAGATCGACCGGCCGCCCTGGATGCCGAGCACCCGGCGGGTGGTGAAGGAGCGGCCGTCGCGGATCCGGTCGACCTGGTAGACGATCGGCACGCCGGGGACCCCGGGGCGCAGGAAGTAGGCGTGCAGCGAGTGGACCGGGCGCTCGTCGTCCACCGTGCGCCCCGCCGCGACCAGCGCCTGCCCGGCGACCTGGCCGCCGAACGTCCGTTGCAGCGCCTCCTCGGGGCTGCGCCCACGGAAGATGTTGAGTTCGATCTGCTCAAGGTCGAGCAGATCGACAAGGTCGTCGACGGGGGTACCCATGCGCACGCTTCCTCTCCGGACTCCGAACGAATTCTCCAGCTCACTCGAATTCTCCGGCGACCCGGGTCATTCCCGCGCAGCGGTCCGGAGCCCCCATTTCACTCGAACGAGTAGGCGAGTCTATGGACAGGTGAACGGACGAGACGGCGCTGTCGCCCAGGAGACCCTCAGGAGAACCCCCGGGAGACTTCCCGGCTACTCCCCCAGCCCCGACTCCCGCACCGTGATGTTGAGCCGCCCGACCAGCCCCAGCTCCGGATCGGCCGTCCCCGGCAGCGTCCGCACCACCCCGTGGTACGCGAACCGGGCCGGACCGCCGAACACCAGCAGGTCGCCGCTGCGCAGTTCCAGGTCGGTCCACGGCCGGGTCCTCGTCTCGGTGTTCCCGAGCCGGAAGACACAGCCGTCGCCCAGCGAGAGCGAGACCACCGGCGCGTCCGCCCGCTCGTCGCGGTCCTGGTGGAGGCCCATCTTCGCGCCGTGCGCGTAGTGGTTGACGATCGCGATGTCCGGCTCGTACGAGGCCGCACCCGAGACCTCCCCCAGCGCGGCGCCGTACGCCTCGGCGACAGCGCTTCGGGCCAGGTCCCCGAGCAGCGGCGGGAACGGCTTGACGGGCGCGCCGTCCTCGGCGACCCGCCGGTACCCGTACGGGTACCAGTGCAGGCCGAGGCTCACCATCCGGACGGACATCATCCCGCCGGTGGGCATCCGC
Source organism: Kitasatospora sp. NPDC057542 (assembly GCF_042801945.1). Classification (NCBI taxonomy): domain Bacteria; kingdom Bacillati; phylum Actinomycetota; class Actinomycetes; order Kitasatosporales; family Streptomycetaceae; genus Kitasatospora; species Kitasatospora sp. NPDC057542. Next base: position 3,902 of record NZ_JBHVFE010000026.1, on the reverse strand, counting down.
ACGGCGTGCAGGCCGGCCGGCGGTCGGGCCCACTCCCGGCAGGCGGCGACCAGGCGGCGCTGCGCGTCGAGGTCCAGCCAGCCGGGGAGCAGGACGGCGCCGGGGGCCGGCTCGGAACGCTCGCGCGCGCCCGGAGACCCGCCCGGGTCGCTGAACAGCTCGCCCTGGATCACCTCACCATCCTCCCGCAGCATGCCTACCCGGGCCCAGCCCCGCACCCGACGCACCCGCCCCCGACGCGGCAGTCGGCAGCACCGTCGCGGCGGCGCCCACGCCCACCACGACCCGCCCCACACCCATGCGTTCCTCACGTGAATGCGGCATGGCAGCCGACCCCGGGCACGCCGTGCGCCCACCGCCCGGGAACTGGGCCGGACACCGCGAAACGCCGACGGCCGCTCCCCCGGCCGGCGGGAGAACCCGCGCGGCGGAGGAGCGGCCGTGGAAGCCGAGCACATCGATACGTCACTACGTCGGTAGGTCGGCACGGCGGTGCCCGATCAGGCACCGGCGCGGTGAGGCCCGGGCAGCCGGGATCAGCTGCGCACGGCGCCTCGGAGGCCCCGGGGACCTCAGATGCTGAGGGTCTGGCCCGGGAAGATCAGGTTCGGGTTGCCGCCGATGACCTTGGCGTTGTTCTGGTACAGGTCGTGCCAGTCCAGGCCCTGCGCGGCGGCGATGGAGCTCAGGGTGTCACCGGCCTTGACGGTGTAGCTGCCCTTGGCAGCCTGCGGGGCGGCAGCCTTCGGCGTGGCCTCGTTCTTCGGAGCGGCCTGAGCCTTGGGCGCGACCTGAGCCTTGGGCGCGGCCTTCGGGGCCTCGGCCGGCTTGGCGGCGGCCTTCGGGGTCTGCGCCGGCTTGGCGGCCGTCGAGCCGGAGGTGGAGCCCGCCGAGGTGTCGACGGCGGCCGGGGCGCCGCCCTTGGTCAGACCGGCCTTGACGGAGCAGACGGGCCAGGCACCCGGGCCCTGCGAGGCGAGGACCTTCTCGGCGACGGCGATCTGCTGCGCCTTGGTGGCCTGGTTCGCCTGCGGGGCGTAGGCGGTGCCACCGAACGCGGCCCAGGTGCTGGAGGTGAACTGGAGACCGCCGTAGAAACCGTTGCCGGTGTTGATGGCCCAGTTGCCGCCGCTCTCGCACTGGGCGACGGCGTCCCAGGTGGAGACGGAGGCGGCAGAGGCCGAGGTGGCCGTGACGAGGCCGGCCACCGGCAGGGCCGCGACAGCGGCGCCCGCCACGACAGCCATCCGCACGCGGTTGCGCTTGGTGACGGTGGAGGTGGTGGCAGCGGCGTTCTCGTTACGGAAGGTCATGGGGTTCCTCTCGACAGCCCCGGGCGGGCATGCGGAACCAGGCCCTGGAAAGGGCCTCGATCGCTTGCCGCGTCCGTCGGGCGGCCGTGCACGTGTCGGACGTGCCGCTGCCGCCCCGGCCACCCAGCCGCTCGCCGACGACCTGTTCGAGCGATCGCGTCGGCGGGCACCTACCGCGCCCGGCGGGCCGGGGGGCTGTGCGTCGGGGGTGAACCCGGGTGGCGCTCGTTGCGCCGACCAAGAAGCTACGAGCCGTTCGGCGGGGAAACCAAAACTCCGACGGTCTGCCCAGCTCAGGCTTGGGTTACCGCCGGTAACAACCTCACAATCCTGACCGAAATGTCCGCTTTAGCCGCCGATTCCTAGATCAAACATCTCGACCACGTGACTCACCTCACCGTTTCATTCCGGCAGTCCCGGCACCGACATCGACAGATTGCGACCACCAGAACACGCCGCGCGGTCGGATCGGAAGCAATTCTCGTCAGCCTCGACGGGCACCCGTGACGCCTGACACAAGAGCCCGTTGGGCATGGCGACCTCCCCGTGTCCGCCCCCGAACCCCATCCGCTTCCATCCGAGGAGACCCTGTGCCGCGCATGCTCGACGTCAGCGACGAGGTCCGGTCCGAGATCGGCGACGACGAGGCCGACCGCCTGCTAGGCGGCGACCGCGCCCCCGACGGCTACGAGTGCACCTCCTGCCGGACCCCCGGCGACACGCATGTGGAGCCCACCAGCACCGTGCTGTTCGTCGGCGAGGAGACCGCCGTCCTCGCCTTCGCGCACGCCCGCTGCATCCCCTCCCAGGTCGTACCGGTCTCCGAGGAGCAGCTGGCCGGTGCCGTCCGCAGCATCAGCCAGTCCCAGCCCGGCGGCCCGGACCTCGCCGTCCCCACCGCCGCGCCGAGCGCCCCCGCGCCGGCCCCGGCCGCGCACGTCGGCCCCGCCCCGACCCAGCCGACCACCCCCGGCCAGGCCGCCATCCTCGGCATCACCTGCGGGCTGGTCCTGCACGGCAGGGTCGGGCACGCCTCCCTGGTGGTCGAGCCGACCGGGCCGGTCGGCCGCCCCGGCAGCACCTCGGGCGAGGACGAGTTCCTGGACCTGCTCCAGGACGCCGGCTTCCAGCCCGTCACCCACCTGGACGAGACCCCGGATCAGCTGCCCGGCTGGTCCGTCCTGGTCGCGATGGGCAAGCTGCACGCGATCCTCCAGCCCGCCGCGGCCGGCGGCAGCACCGGTTGGTGGCAGGCGCACCAGCCACTCCAGGTCACCGACGCCTGGCGGATGGCCGCGAGCCAGCTCTCCGAGGTGACGATGTACGCCGTACCGGCCGGCATGGTCGGCCGCCAGCCCCGCGAGGACCTGCTGCGCCAGGCACTGGAACGGGCGGTGGCGCTGGGCCAGGTGGTGGCCGCCTCCCTCCCGCTCGCCGGCACCTGATCCGTCTCCGCGCCCCGACCCGCCGGAAGGCTGCCTCCCACCCCCACGGCCGCCTTCCGGCGGGCGTGTGCCCACCACACCCCGGCGTGCAGCCCGGACCACACCCCGGCGCACCTGCCCCTCCGCGCTCCGGCGCATCGACGCACCCGCACCCCCATATCCCGCATCCCCCGCCCCTCTCGCTCGTTGGCCCCTACGTGTACAGCTACGACGTCTCCGCGTCCCCCGGCCGGTCCGCCACCGCCTCGCGCTCGATCCCGGGCATGCGCCCGTCGTACGACGCCGAGCATCCGCACTCCACCACGCCGATCTACGACGAGCTGTACTCCGAGTTCCGGCGCCTCTTCCGCGCCCTGCCCGGCGACCGCTCGGGCGAGGAGGGCCTGAAGTTCACGGGCTTCGCGGTCCGCGACGGCTACCCGCTGCTCGGCGAGCAGCGTACGTACCCGCCCCAGCAGCAGGCCTTCCACACCCTCGCGGGCCAGGCGCCGGGTCTCCCCCAGTTCGTGCCGGGCCCCCAGCACCACGGCTCGGGCGCCACCGGTGGCCGGCAGCACGGCCACACCGGTGCTCAGCAACACGGCCACGCCGGCGGCCACACCGGCACCCACGTGACCGCCGACACTCACGCCGGCACCCACGCCGGCAGTCACACCGCCGACAGCCATAACACCGGAAGCCACGCCGGCGGTCACACCGGCAGTCACACCACCGGTCACCACCGCGGCCACTCCGCCGGCCACCCCGAGCCCGCCGCTCCCACCAACGACGGCCCCGGCCACACCAACGCGACCCCCGACCCGGCCCAACCCGCCGCCCCGGCCGCCCAGTTCACCAACGGTCAGGGCTGGATCGCGGCCGGCTACCTGGGCGCGGCCCCGCACCCGATGCCGGTCCCCGCGCCCGCACCTCCGGCACCGCCCGCACCCTCCCCGGTGATGGGTACGGCCACCGGTCTCACCGCCGCCCCGTCCACCGGCGGCCGCCACCGCCAGATGCTCTCCCTGCCCCCGGGCTCCAGCGCCGACCACCGCTGACCCCGCGACCACCACCCCGAGCACGAAACCCGGCCCACGCCCCGCCGAGCAGAAAACCCGGCCCACGCCCCAAAGACGCCGGAGGGCCCCGCCACGATGGTGGCGCA
>NZ_JBHVFE010000025.1:0-39285 GCF_042801945.1 Kitasatospora sp. NPDC057542 | reverse complement strand
CGACGGGGTAGCCGTGCGTCCCGTCCGCCCGCACCACGTTCAGCCCCGGCAGCCAGCTGCCGAGCACCAGCGCGGACGGGTAGAACATCGGCTCCGGCAGCGCGTCCACCGGGAAGCGCTCCCAGCCGGCGCAGGCGTGCGGCTCGGTGACCACGGCCTCGGCCAGGCTGGGCGGGGCCAGCACGGCGGCGGTCAGCCGGGGGCGGCCGAGCTCGTGGTCGAGGTGGACGGCGAGCACCCGCATCCCCTCGGCGGGCAGCACGATGCCGGTCTCCTCGGCGAGTTCGCGGGCCGCGGTCTGCTCGAAGGACTCGCCCGGGTCGACCTTGCCGCCGGGCAGGCTCCAGGTGGGCGGCTCGCCGGCGGTGATCCGGCGGCCGATCAGCACCCGGCCGTCCCCGGTGGGCACGACGATCCCGGCGCCGAGCAGTGGTGCGGTCGGTGCTGTGCTCAACTCGCCATCTCCTTCAGCTGGTTACCAGTTGGCGCGCTCGTAGTCCTTGAGGAAGCAGCCGTACAGGTCCTCGCCCGCCTCGCCGCGCACGATCGGGTCGTACACCCGGGCCGCGCCGTCGACCAGGTCGAGCGGGGCGTGGAAGCCCTCGTCGGCCAGGCGCATCTTGTCCGGGTGCGGACGCTCGTCGGTGATCCAGCCGGTGTCGACGGCCGTCATCAGGATGCCGTCGGACTGGAACATCTCCTGCGCGCTGGTGCGGGTGAGCATGTTCAGCGCGGCCTTGGCCATGTTGGTGTGGGGGTGCCCCGCACCCTTGTAGCCGCGCGAGAACACGCCCTCCATCGCGGAGACGTTGACCACGTACTTGCGGCGGGACGTGGAGGCGGCCATCGCCGGGCGCAGCCGGCTGATCAGGATGAACGGCGCGGTGGAGTTGCAGAGCTGGACCTCCAGCAGCTCCATCGGGCCGACCTCGCTGACGGTCTGCACCCAGCTGTTGGTGTCGGCGAGGTCGGGCACCAGGCCGCCCGCGTCGATCGCGGTGCCGGCCGCGATCCGGGCCGGGGTGGCGGAGCCGGTGACCAGGGCGAGCGAGGTGACGTCCTCCGCGGTGATCCGCCGCTCGTCGCCGCTCGCCTGGTGGGGGAGGGCGGGCAGGTCGACGCTGCCGCTGCCGAAGCGGCCGATCGTGGTGGCCTGCGGCAGCTCGCCGGCCGGCAGCGGCGCGGACTCGGCGTTCACCAGCTCGCGGTAGGACTCCGGCGGGCGGCGCACGGTCTGCGCGGCGTTGTTGATCAGGATGTCCAGCGGGCCGTCGGCGGCGACCTCGTCGGCCAGCGCCATCACCTGGGCCGGGTCGCGCAGGTCGATGCCGACGATCTTGAGGCGGTGGATCCACTCGGCGCTGTCCGGCATCGCCTTGAAGCGGCGGATCGCGTCGTTGGGGAAACGGGTGGTGATGGTGGTGTGGGCGCCGTCGCGCAGCAGCATCAGCGCGATGTACATCCCGATCTTGGCCCGGCCGCCGGTGAGCAGCGCGCGCTTGCCGGTGAGGTCGGCGCGGGCGTCCCGGCGGGCGCGGTTCTTGACGGCGCAGTCCTGGCAGAGGTTGTGGTAGAAGGCGTCGACCTCGACGTACCGCTGCTTGCAGGTGTAGCAGGAGCGCGGGCGCTCCAGGATGCCGGCGATCTCGGTGGTGGTGACGGTGGTCAGGCCGAAGGCGCCGGCCGTCTCGTCGTCGATCCGGGTGGGCGCGCCGGTGGCGGTGCGGGCGGTGACCGCACGGTCGTTGGCGGTCTTGCGGGCCCGGGTCTCCTGGCGGCGGCGCTGCTTGAGGGTGCGGAATATGCCGCCGACGGCCTGGCGGACGGTGATCGCGTCCGGGTGGTCCACGTGCAGCTCGTCGAGCTCGGCGATCACCTCCAGGCAGAGCCTCAGCCGCTCGGGGTCGAGGCCGGGACCGTAGTCGACCTCCTCCTCGGTGTCCTCGATCCGGCCCTGCTCGATGTCCGTCTGCCCGATGCCCACGCCTGCTGTCGCTTTCCCGTTCGCCACGCCCACGCGTGAAGCCCTGCCCATTACCGCGTGAATGCTACGGGAGCGGTCCGGACCAGGGCGAAAGTCGGACGTCGGAAGGGGTCTTTGGATGATCCTCCATGTCTACGCGCGGAGCGCTGGTCACGGTTTGTGCACAGCCCCAGCAATGCCCCTCGAACTGGCATTTGCCCCCCGTCCTCACGGAGAATCGAACGCTGGGTGCCGGGCGCCCGAGTGCGCCCCGGCGGCATCGCCGCAACCGCACCCGAGGTGTATCCCCCAGCCAGAGAGCCCTTCTTCATGCGCTTCCTGAACGACCTCAAGCCCTCGTACGACCTGACGTACGACGACGTCTTCATGGTCCCCAGCCGTTCCGCCGTGGGCTCCCGGCAGGGCGTCGACCTCTCCTCGAACGACGGCACCGGCACCACCATCCCGCTGGTCGTGGCCAACATGACCGCCATCGCCGGCCGCCGGATGGCGGAGACCGTCGCCCGCCGCGGCGGCCTGGTCGCCATCCCGCAGGACATCCCCACCGAGGTCATCGCCGAGGTCGTCTCCTGGGTCAAGCAGCGCCACCTGGTCTTCGACACCCCGATCACGCTCGCCCCGGGCGCCACCGTGGCCGAGGCGCTCTCGCTGCTGCCCAAGCGCGCGCACGGCGCCCTCGTGGTGGTCGAGGACGGCAGGCCGGTCGGCGTGGTCACCGAGTCCGACTGCCAGGGCGTGGACCGTTTCACCAGCCTGGCCGACATCATGTCCCGCGAGCTGCTGGTGCTGGACGAGGACGTCGACCCGCGCGCCGCCTTCGACAAGCTCTCCGAGGCGCATCGCAAGCTCGCCCCGGTGGTCGACGCCGAGGGCCGACTGGTCGGCATCCTCACCCGCAAGGGCGCGCTGCGCGCCACCCTGTACACCCCGGCCGTGGACGCCGACGGCAAGCTGCGGATCGCCGCCACCGTGGGCATCAACGGCGACGTCGCGGGCAAGGCCGAGGCGCTGATCGACGCCGGGGCCGACGTGCTGGTGGTCGACACCGCGCACGGCCACCAGGAGTCCATGATCAAGGCGCTGCGCGCGGTGCGCGGCCTGGACCCGCGGATCCCGGTCGTGGCCGGCAACGTGGTCTCCGCCGCCGGCGTCCGCGACCTGGTCGAGGCGGGCGCCGACATCCTCAAGGTCGGCGTCGGACCGGGCGCCATGTGCACCACCCGGATGATGACCGGCGTGGGCCGCCCGCAGTTCTCCGCCGTCCTGGAGTGCGCCGCCGAGGCCCGCCGGCTCGGCAGGCACGTCTGGGCCGACGGCGGCGTGCGCCACCCGCGCGATGTCGCCATGGCGCTGGCCGCCGGTGCCTCCAACGTGATGATCGGCTCCTGGTTCGCCGGGACGTACGAGTCCCCGGGCGATCTGCAGACCGCCGCCGACGGCCGCCAGTACAAGGAGAGCTTCGGTATGGCCTCGGCCCGCGCCGTGAGCAACCGCACCGCCCAGGACTCCACCTACGACCGGGCCCGCAAGGCGCTGTTCGAGGAGGGCATCTCGCACTCCCGGATGTTCCTGGACCCGGCCCGCCCGGGCGTGGAGGACCTGATCGACTCGATCGTGGCCGGCGTGCGCAGCTCCTGCACCTATGCGGGCGCCAACACCCTGGAGGAGTTCCACGAGAAGGCGATCGTGGGCGTCCAGAGCGCGGCCGGCTACGCCGAGGGCAAGCCGCTGCACTCCAGCTGGGCCTGATCGCCCGCGCCCGTCCCGCCGTCCGGCCGGTTCCTCGCCTCGGGGAGCCGGCCGGCGGCCGTCGACGGCCCGTGGTGCAGCGTCTCGTGGTGCGGGCCGAGGGGGAGCAGCAGTGCGTGGCCGAGCAACCCGACCGAGCCGTCCAGCGCGGCGGCGAAGGCCTGCGCGGCGTCCGGCACCCGGCGCAGTTCCCACAGCGCCCGGACGGCAGACCAGGCCGCCTCGCGTGCGGCCTCCACCGACCAGGCGCCGAGCAGGTGGGCGAGCGGCTCGACCCGCGCCGGCAGGTCGGGCTCGGGCAGCAGCTGCTTCCGGACGGCGGCCTCCACCTCCGACAGCACGTCGTTGATCCGGTGGTAGTCGTCCTCGACGTCGTCCGGCTCGCGCCCGAGCCGGTGGCAGGTGTCGACGACGGCCAGCGGCAGGTCGTGCTGGATGTGGGCGTTCATCCCGGCCAGCGCGAACTGGAGCGGGTGCACACCCGGGTGGGCGCGCAGCGCGAACAGCGGCCGCCAGCAGGCGGGCGGCTCCTGCCCGGCCGCGTCGGCGGCCACGGTCAGCAGGTACCGCCCGGCGAACACCACGTCCAGCTCGGCCACCGCCGCCGGATCGGCGAAGTACGGGCCGCCGAGGCGTTTCCGGACGGCCTGCGTGACGGTGAGGTAGGCGCGGTTGAACACCGCCACCCCGTCGTCCGGCGGCAGGTCCGCCTCGATCTCCCGCAGCCGGCCGACCACGCCGTCGACCGTGACCACCGGACTGTCCGCCGTGCCGTCCGCCGCCGCACCGGGCATGGGCCGCCCTCCGATGTCGATCGTGCACTGATCGCATCAGCGTGGCAGCGCCGTCGGCGGCCCGGTGCGCGCGGCGCGCAGCCGACGCCTGTTCAGCCCAGCTCGTACTCCAGGACGTAGGTGTGCGCGCCGTCCTCGCCGACGGTCAGGTGGAACTCGCCGGTGAGCCCGGCCAGCTCGCCCGAGCCCGTCCCCGGTACGACGCGTATGGTCACCGCGCTCGTGTCCCACGCCGCGTGCTGGAGCACGAACGAACCCTTCCGCCCGTCGAGCTCGCCGGTGACGTGCTCCACCGCCACGTACGAGGCCGGGCCGCCCGAGGTGTCCCCGACGGACAGCATCCGCACCTCGCTCGTGCCCGTGATCTCACCCGTGAACGTCTTGGCGATCCGGATCCGGCCGAAGCTCGCCCCCGCCCGCTCCTCCGTCTCCACCGGTTCGAAGGCGGTCAGCTCGAATGCCCCGCTCGCCTTGTTCCCCATCCCCTGCTCCCCTCGACGGTCGTGCCTGCGGCCGCACCCGTCGACCGTGGGCAGAGCCTTGCACACACCACTGACACCGACGGCGCCCGCGGTGCGCCGGTCACTGCTCCCAGCGGAGCGCGAGCAGCGCCGCGTCGTCCGCCGGCCCGGCGGGGCCGACCCAGCCGTCGACGTCCGCGAGCAGGGCGTCCAGCAGGTCCGCCGGGTTCCCCGCGGGCAGGCCGGGCAGACGTTCCGCCAGCGGGTAGAACCGGCCCTCGGCGTCCCGGGCCTCGGACACGCCGTCGGTGTGCAGGAGCAGCAGGTCGCCGTGCCGCGGCTCGAAGCGGCTCGCCGGGTAGCCGCCGCCGGTCAGCCCGAGCAGGCCCAGCGGCGGCGCCGGGAGCGGCGGCTCCAGGTCGCTCACCCTGCCCGCGCGGCGCAGCAGCGGGTTCGGATGGCCGCAGTTCACGATCGTCACCGACCCCCGGTCCGGTGGCACCTCCAGCAGCAGCGCGGTCGCGAACCGCCCGTCCTCCGTGCGTGCGGTGAGCGCCGCGTCCAGCCGCTCCGCCAGGCGGATGAGGGCGGGCTCGGTCCGCGCCGCCTCCCGGAACACGCCCAGCACGTCCGCCGCCGTCTCCACCGCCGGCAGCCCGTGCCCCTGCACGTCGCCGAACAGGATCCGCACGCCGAAGCGGGTCTCGACGACGGCGTACAGGTCCCCGCCGATCCGTGCCTCGGCCGCCGCCGCCACGTACCGCACGGCCACACGCAGCCGCCCGATCCGCTCCGGCGGCGGGCGCAGCAGGGCCCGTTGCGCCGCCTCGGCCACCGTCCGGACCTGGAACAACTCCCGTTCCCGGGCCGCCACCAGGACGACGTTGGCGGCGCTGGCGAACGTCGCGGCGAGCACCGTGATCAGCGCGGTGACGTGCACCTCGGCCGGCAGATCGGTGTTGGTGGACTCCAGCAGCCCGACCGCGAGGGCGGCGATCGCCCCGGCGATCAGCGGCACCCGGGCCGTCCGGGTGGTCGCTCCGGCCAGCACCGGCGCCACCGCGAGGACGGGGGAGAGCGTCGTGCCAGGGCCGGTCACCAGATCGGCCACGACGGCGCCGACCAGCAGCAGGAAGGAGACGCACAGCAGCCGCCGGGCGCGTCGCGGCAGGTGCAGCGGCGGCACACCGGCCGGGCCGTCGTCGGCGGTCACGCGTCCTCCAGGGCTGAGCGGCTGAGCGGGCCCACCGTCCACTCTGCTCCGCGCCCCCCGCCGGCGGCACCTCGGACGAGGACGGCTGGGCGCACCCGACTAGGCTGGGCCGCGAGATGAGACGAAAGAGCCGCCGCCCGGCCTCCCCCCTCCCGCAGCGCAACGGCGTGGACCCGGTGCACCTGCGGCTGCCGGCCGAGGGCTCCTGGCCGACCGTTCGCGCCCACCTGGTCGAGCGGCTGCCGGCCGTGGCGGCCGAGCGGATCGACGCGGCGTTGCACGGGCGGGAGATCGTCGGCGAGGACGGGCCGGTCGCGCCCGACGCGCCGTTCCGGCCCGGCGCGCACCTGTGGTTCTACCGGGACCTGCCGGACGAGGTCCGCGTCCCGTTCGACCTGGAGGTGCTGCACCGGGACGAACACCTGGTCGTCGTCGACAAGCCGCACTTCCTGGCCACCACCCCGCGCGGCAGGCACGTCGCCGAGACGGCCCTCTCCCGGCTGCGGCACGCCCTCGACCTGCCCGCGCTCAGCCCCGCCCACCGGCTCGACCGGCTCACCGCCGGCCTGGCCATGTTCGTGGTCAGGCCGGAGGACCGCGGGGCCTACCAGACCCTGTTCCACGACCGGCTGGTCCGCAAGGAGTACCGGGCCGTCGCCCCCTACGACCCGGCGCTGAGCCTGCCGTGCACCGTCCGCAGCCACATCGTCAAGGAACGCGGCGTGATCGCGGCCCGCGAGGTCGACGCCCCGCCGAACAGCGAGAGCCGGATCGACCTGCTCGACCACCGCGACGGCCTCGCCCGCTACCGGCTCCGCCCGCTCACCGGGCGCACCCACCAGCTGCGCCTGCACATGTGCGGGCTCGGCGTGCCGATCCTCGGCGACCCGGTCTACCCGGTGGTGCTGCCCGAACCGGCCCCGGACGACTTCCGCCGCCCGCTCCAGCTCCTTGCCTCCGCCGTCGAGTTCACCGACCCGCTGACCGGCCGCGAGTGCCGTTTCGAGAGCCGCCGCACGCTGTCCGCCTGGACCGACCCGGAGGGCTGGGCTCTCGGCGCGTCCTAGGTCCGGCGAACGACGGGGCCCAGGCCCGGCGGCCGATCCGCCGCCCGGCCCCGCGGCGCGTTCGCGGGGGCATGAACGCAGCACTGCCCACCGCCCCGCACTCCTCGGGAGTCTCGCGGGCCCTGTGTACCCGCGAGACCGGCGCACCACCGTGATCACAGGAAGTCGAACGCCGACATCCCCCGCAGGGTCAGGCCCGGACGGCGACGCGGTGCCCGCGGTGGTGCCGACGGTGGCGGCGCCGTCGCCGCCGACCGCTCCCGGACGCCGACGATCCGGACCGGCCGGCTCGGGCCCACGAGGCGTCCGAGGACGAGTCGGCGGAGGACTCGTCCGACTCCTGGTCGGAGCCTTCCGGTGCTGAGGCCAGCACGTCGATCCGGCCCATCTGGCCGTGCGAGGAGTGCACCATGTGGTGGCAGTGATAGACGTACTGGCCCGGGTAGTCGCCCCAGGTCATGGCGATCCGGACGGTCTCGCCCGGATGGATCGGGACGGTGTCCTTCAGCCCGGCCTCGGCCGGGCCGACCGGCTCCCCGTCGCGGTCCAGCACCCGGAACCGCACCAGATGGGTGTGGAAGGAGTGGGGGGCGTGGAAGACCCCGGCCGGCCGACGGGTGAGGTGGTTGTGGATCGTCCAGATCTCGCTGGTGCCGACGGTGGTCCGCACGTCGGTCCGGTCCGCGTCGTACTTGCGCCCGTTGATCCTGGTGTCCGGGAAGGTCGTCAGCCAGAACTCCCGGTGCACCGCCGCCTCCGGGATCGGCGGCAGGGTGGCCAGGACGTCCGGTACCCGGCTACGGTCCTCGGCCGTCCGGGTGATGTCGAAGCGCAGAACCTCGGAGCGCTCGCTCTCCAGCGCGGCCGTGTTCTCCAGCACCACCGATTCGCCCACCGGGTAGCGGGCGAAGTCGACCACGATCTCGGCGCGTTCCGCGCCGTGCAGGGTCAGCTCGTCCAACTGCACCGGCCCGGCGAGCAGCCCGCCGTCGGAGGCTATCTGGGTGAACGGCTCGCCGTCGGCGAAGCGCAGCGAGATGTGGCGGTTGGGCGAGACGTTGAAGACCCGCAGGCGGTACTTGCGCGCCGCCACCTCGAAGTAGGGCCGCTCCTTGCCGTTGACCAGCATGTGCGGGCACTCGTACGGGTCGGTGTAGACCAGCCTGCCGTCCGTCTCGATCCGGGCGTCCCGGATCAGCAGCGGGATGTCGAACTCGCCGTCCGGCAGCGGCAGGCTGCGCTCGTGCGGGTCGCTGAGCAGGTAGGCGCCGGCCAGGCCGCGGTAGACGTTCTCGGCCTCCAGCCGGTGCGCGTGGTCGTGGTACCAGAGCGAGGCGGCGACCTGTTCGTTGGGGTAGCGGTACTCGCGGGTCTCGCCGGGCTCGACGAGGTCCATCGGCAGACCGTCGTACTGCGACTGCACATGGCCGCCGTGCAGGTGGACGGCGGTGTGCACGCTCAGGTCGTTGGTCTGCTGGACCACCACCTCCCGTCCCTTGACCGCCCGGATGGTCGGACCGGGGAAGCAGTCGCCGTAGGCCCAGACGGTGGTCCGCAGCCCCTTGACGATCTCCACCTCGGTCTCGGCCATCCGCAGCTGGTACACGTCCGAGGAGTCCGTCCGCGACATCGGACTCAGCACCGGGGGCACCGGCATGGCGTGCGCGAAGGGGACGACCCTTGCGGCCCGCCCCCCGGACCCCGACCTGGCCGGAGCGGCCGGCAGCGCGGCCGCCGCGGCCTGGGCCGGGCTTGGTGCGAGGCCCCATGGGAAGAGGGCCACAGGGCCGCCTATGGTGGCGGCCCTGAGGAGGTCTCGTCGGTTCAGCATCCTCGGTTTCTCCGTCCAGGACTCGGCGGTCGGTACGCCGCCAGGCAGGTGGTCGCCGGTCGTGGCTTCCGTCCGCCCCGCCCAACGGCTGCTGCGCTCACGACGGCGCGCGGCCGGGTGTTGCGGATCGTGGCGCCCTGGCCGCGTTCCGTCACCGCCCTTCGGCTCAGTATCGGCGAGCTTCGCGCGCTCCGCATCGCGACCGCACCTGCCGGGAACCAGGACGCCCATCGGAACGGCCGGCGGCCACGTGGTGCGGGGGCGAGCGCCCGGTGCGCTCCCTGCAGCCGGCCGCGCTCGTCGCGCATGGCCGGGGGAGGGCGTGCCGTCGGCGCCGGTCAGTCAGACGGTGGCCGGCGTGACATTGGTGACGGCGAGTGCGGGGCGGACCGCTCTGGCCAGGGCCACGGCATCGCCCACGGCCCAGATGTGGGTGAAGAAGAGGCGCGGCTCGTCCGTCAGGCCGTGGTTGTGGAGTTCGACCAGGTCGATACCGCCCCGCCGCAGTGCCGCGTGCACCTCCTGGACCTCGGCGGCGACCATGGCGAGGTCGCCGCTGAGCGCCGCCCGCCCCCCGCCGAGCGGCTGGAAGTTGAAGGCCGAGGTCGCGCCCAGGCCGGGCGGCAGCACGTGCCCCTCCTCGATGATGGTCTCGCGGCGGACGAAGACGCAGGCATGGACGTCCTCGCTGCTCGTGCCCGTGGCACCCAGCGCGGCATTGATGCCGGCGATGTCCAGATCGAGGGGCCGGGGCGATCCGGGCCGGTGGGGTGGTGGAGTGCCGGTCAGGCCGAGCGCGGCCCGCAGCCCGCCGGCCAGTGCCGCGGCGTCATGGCCGTGCGCACAGATGTGAGTCCACCAGATGTCAGGGGTCTGGGCCGGCAGGTGTTTGTGGATGGCGGTCTGGGCGATCCCATGAGCATGGAGGGCGTCGGTCAGGGCCGGCAGTTCATCTGCGGTCACCGCCAGATCGCCCATCATCAGCGTGCTGCCGTTGTCGTACCGGGCGAAGGAGACGTGCGAGCCCAGCGCGAGCCCGGGGCTGACGACGACGCCGCGGCTGACCACGTGCAGGTCGTGCCGGGGGAAGGGCGTGTGATGGTAGGTCCGGCGGATGAGCCGGCCCGGCCGGCCGAGAGCCCGCACGACGTCGACCCAGTCCGCCTCGGTGGTGGGCACCGGGGTGGGCAGCGGTTTGACCGGTGGACCACTGCCGGGATCATGGGCTGAAGCCGACTGTGCGGTGCTGTCCCCTCCCAGGCCGACCAGCACTGGCGCCAGCCCGGCCGCCGCCAGCAGCGGCCGGCGCGGGACAGCGGGGGGAGTACTTTTCCCGGGGGTTCCGTCTCCGGTCTTCACAGGCACACCTCCAAAGCCGTAGGCAAACACAGGAGCCGGTCCCCGCGTCGTCGCCACGGCGGCGCGCGGGCACCGACTCCCGTCCGGATCGACCGATAGGGGTATGCCGACGGCCGGACGAGCGGCCGGATGGAGGAGTGGAGGCACGGGACGGCAGCCGCCTGACGGCGCCACCCGGAGCCCCGGGCGGCCGAACCCCACGACGGGCTCGACCGACCCGACTCGGAAGGCGGAGCGCCGGACTTCGCGCGTCAGGAATCGGGCGACGCCCAGGTGCCCAGGGACATCTCGGCGGTGATGCCCGGGCCGAACCCGGCCAGCAGCCCGTGGTGGCCGTTGAGAGCCGACTTCTCGTCGAACATCCGGCCCAGGGCGTCGAGCACGACCGCGCTGGCGATGTTGCCGTACTCGGTGAGGGTGGCCCGGCTGAAGCGGAACGCCTCGGGCGGCACCTCCAGGAAGTGACTCAGGTCGTCCAGGATCCGCGGACCGCCGGCGTGGACGATGTAGAAGTCCAGCATGCCCACGTCCCACTGGTGCTGCTCCGCCACCGCACGCAGGGCCGGGCTGAGGGGCTCCATCGTCTTCGGCACCCGTCTGTCCAGCTGGAAGTGGAATCCGGTGGAGCGGACCGCGTAGGAGATCCACTCCTCGGTGTTCGGAATGAGGTACGAGCCGTTGCGCTCCAACCGGATGCCGGTCCCGCCCTCGCCCCGGACCACGGCGGCGGCGATCCCGTCGCCGAACAGGCCGTTGGACAGCAGCGACCCCACGCCCAGGTCGGTGGGCTGGTAGCACAGCGAGCAGAACTCGCAGGCCACGATCAGCGCGTTGGCGCCCGGGTAGGCCGAACAGAAGTCATGGGCCCGGTTCACCGCCGCACCGCCGGCCGCACAGCCCAGTTGGGCGATCGGCAGCTGCCGGGTCTCCGGCCGGAAGCCCAGTTTGTTGATCAGCCATGCCGTGAGCGACGGCATCATGAAACCGGTGCACGACACATAGACGATCAAGTCGATCTGCGACGGCTCCACTTGGGCCTGTTCGAGGGCCTTGACCACCACCGCCGGGACGCGGGCCCTGGACTCCGCCTCGAAGACGGCGCTCCGCTCGTCCAACCCCGGGTGCTTCAGCACCACGTCGATGGGTTGGATCAGATGCCGTTTCCGCACTCCGGTGTTCTTGATGAGGCGCAACGCCAGATCGAGCTGTGGATGATCGGGGTGGAGCCTGCGTGCCAGTTCGAGGGTTTCCTCGTTGGTGATGACGTGCTCCGGTACAGCTACCGCCGGCTTGCACAGAACGGCCATGGGACTTCCTCCTGACGGGCGGAGTTCCCGGTGTGCCTCTTGCCGGGCGGTGACCTCATCACTCGACGGCAGCCGCTGCGAGCCGGACATGTGGAGACGGCGCGGCGGCGGGACTCACCGGGCGGGACCCAACAGCGTGGCGGACGAGCAGGCAGAGCGAGGATCGGATGCTCGCAGTGCGGGCTGTCGTACCGGCCGCGAGTTGGTTCGAGCCGCGTCAACCCAATCTACGGAAGGTGGGTCCGGCGCGCACGTCGGCCCGCACACTCCGAGGTGTGCGGGCCGACGTGCGCGGCGATGCCGGAAGCGAGATGGCGGCGGGCGAGTGCCAGAGCGTGGGGGCACCGTCACCAGGTGACCGGCAGCGCGAGCGGATAGCGCCAGATCGACGTGGTGTTCCACGCCAGCTCCGCGGCCGGCTTCGCCAGCGCGATCCTGGGGAAGCGCTCCAGCAGGGTCCCGAGGGCGACTTCGAGTTCGGTGATGGCCAGCGGTGCGCCGAGGCAGTGGTGCGCGCCCCAGCCGAAGGTCATGTGGGAGGGGCTGGTCCGCTCCAGGTCCAGCTCGTCAGGCCGGTCGAACCTGCGGCCGTCCCGGTTGGCGGTCAGGTAGGAGACGTGCACGATGTCCCCCGCCGAGATCTTCACCCCGCTCAGCTCCACGTCCTCAAGGGCCACCCGGGGAATGCCGACGCCCTTGCGGAAGGGGATGAAGCGCAGCAACTCATGGAGCACCTGGGTGAGCATCTCGGGCCGCTCGCGCAGGGTGGCGCGCACGTCCGGCCGGGTGAGGATGGTGTACGAGAGGTTGCCGAGCTCGTACGTCGTGGTGTCCTGGCCGGTGATCAGCAGGACCATGGCCATCACGGTGAGTTCCTTCTCGTCGAGGACCTCGTCGCCGTCGCGGGCCGTGGCCAGGGCGCTGATCAGGTCGTCACCGGGGTTCCTGCGCCGTTCGGCCGTCAGCTCGGCGAAGTACGCCCGCAGGTCGGCCTTGGCCCGCACCGCGTCCGGCTTGTTGGCCAGGCCCACGTTCATCATCGTCCGGGCGTTGGCGCGCAGCTGTGCGCTGTCGGCCTCGGGGATCTCCAGGACCTCGCAGATCGTGATCAGCGGGAGCGGGTGGGCCAGGTGCTCCATGAGGTCGGCCGGGGGACCCTGCTCCCGCATGCGGTCCAGCAGCTCGTTCACCACGTGCTGGGTACGGTCCCTCATCCGCTCGATGTGGTCGGCTGTGAAGCCCTTGGACACCAGGCTGCGCAGGCGGGCGCTGGCAGGCGGGTCCATGACGTTGATCGCCTCGGCCTGGACGATCGGCTCGGGAGTCATGCGCGGAAAGTCCCGGCCGACGATGGCGTGCCGGCTGAAACGCCGGTCGGTGGTCACCGTACGCACGTCGTCGTACCCCGTGACGAGCCAGGCCTCCCCCTCGCCGTAGGGGAGGCGGATGCGGCTGACCGGTGCGTCGTTCATGAGCTGCCGGAGCGTCGGGTCGAACTCAAGGGCCTCGGCGAAGTCGAACGGGCAGTTCCGTGGGCTGGAGTCGGTGGACATGCGGACCTCCAGGTCTGGGCCGTGCAGGCCGGATGGGAAGGCGGATGGAATGGACTGAGCACCGGTACCCGATCGGTCGGCCGCACACACCGGTGGACGTGCCGGAGCGCCGGTAATTCATCCGGGCTGATCAGCGGCGGGAGCGCCCGTACCCCGTGGACGGCGATCCGGCAACGGACGATCCGGAGATCACGGCCCGGGCGAGCCCGGCCCCGCCGGACCGCCGCGGCGGGGGTGCGCGCCTGACGGCCCTGCCCTCCACGCACGATGCCGCCCTGGCCACCGAGCGCCGGTCCGCCGCAGCCCAAGAGCTGAACCTCGTCACGTGAGCACCGTTGCAGTACTAGGCCCAACGAACGACGGGCCCCCGGCCCGGTGGCCGATCCGCCGCCCGACCAGGCGGCGCGATCGTGGGGGTATGAACGCAGCACAGTCCGCCGCCCCCGTCGCCGTCGTCACCGGCTCCTCCCGCGGCCTCGGCCTGGCCCTCGCGCACGCCCTGGCCGCCGAGGGCTGGCAGTTGGTGATCACCGCCCGCGGCGCCGCCGAACTCGCCGCCGCCGAGGCGCGGCTGGCCACCGTCACCAAGGTCGTCGCACTGCCCGGCACGATCACCGACGACGACCACCGCGCCCACCTCGTCGAGGCCGCCGCCGGGCTCGGCGGCGCGAGCCTCCTCGTGAACAACGCCGGCACCCTCAACGGAACCGACGACGTCACGGCCGCACCGCTGCCCCGGATCGCCGACATCCCGCTGCCCGCCCTGCTGGAGACCTTCGAGGTCAACGCCATCGCGCCGATCGCGCTCACCCAGCTCGTCCTCCCGCAGCTGCGCGCCCACGCCGGTGCCGTCCTGAACATCAGCTCGGAAGCCGCCGTGGTGCCCTACCTCGGCTGGGGTGGCTACGGCGCCAGCAAGGCGGCGCTCGACTACGCCACCGCCGTACTCGCCCGGGAAGAGCCGGAGTTGAGCGTCTGGGCGGTCGACCCGGGCAGCATGCGCACCCGGATGCTGCAGGAGGCCGGCCCCGGCGAGGACATCTCCGGCGAGCCGCTGCCCGAGGAGATCGCGCCCCGGCTGCTCGGCCTGCTGCGCGGCCGCGTCCCCTCCGGCCGCTACCGCGCCGAGGACCTGGCCGCGACGCCCGCCGCCTCGCCTGCCGCGGACCGGGGCGGGCGATGACGGCCCTGGCCGGTCCCGGCTTCGGCCCGACCGTCCCGCCTGGTGGGCCACGTCCGGGCCGGGGGCGGCCGGGTGATCGCCGTCGGCACCACCGTGGTCCGTGCCCTGGAGTCGGCCGCCGCTGCGGACGGCACCGTCCAGGAGGCCAACGGCTGGGCGGAGTTGGTCGTCATCCCGGAACGCGGCGCGCATGCCGTCGACGGCATGCCCACCGGCTGGCACGAGCCCCGGGCCTCCCACCTGCTGATGCTCGCCGTCGTCGCGGGCCGCCCGCTGCTGACGGTCTGCTACCGCGAGGCGGCGCGACACCGTTACCTGTGGCACGAGTTCGGCGACGTCAACCTGCTGCTGCCGGACTGAGCGCGAGGGATCAACCGCCGGCGGGGTGGACCCGGACCTCCTCGGGCTGCGGACGGGAGCCCGTGCCACCGGCCGGCGGAGCGAGGCTCAGGCCAGCAGGGTCCGTGCGACGTGATCGGTGTCCAGGTACTCGCGGACGGCGGTGATCAGGCCGTCCGTCACCGTGAACACCCCCAGGCAGTGGTTCTCGTACGCGGCGCCGTTGGCGGCCGTGCCGACGGTGGTCCACTCGGCCACCGCCTGCGGGCCGTCGGCGAGGACGCGGGTGAGGGTGATGACCGGCAGGCCGTCGGCGGCGAAGAGGACGCCGATCTGGCCGAGGAAGTCGCCGAAGATCTCCTGCTTGCCCCGCCAGGTGCGGGAGAGCGCGAGGTCGCCCGGGTAGCTCCAGGTGGCGTCCTCGGCGAACAGGGCGATCGCGGCCTCGCGCTCTCCCGCCGCGATGAGGGTGACGTAGTCGGTGACGACGGTGCGGGCGTCGGGGTGCTGCACGGTGGCTCCTTCGGTCCGTTCGGGCGGGGCCGTCCCGCCGTGGCACCAGGTAACCGCCGGGGTGGGCCGCCGGGCCAACAGCCGCGGCGGCAGTCCGACAACCGTCCGTTGTTCATGCAGCCGGTGCGGTCCCCGGGGGCAGTTCCAGCTCGAACCAGACCACCTTGCCGTCCTTGGTCCGGCGGCTGCCCCAGCGGTGCGCGAGCTCGTTGACCAGGTGGATGCCGCGCCCGCCCTCGTCCTCGCTGTGGGCGCGGTGGATCCGCGGCACCTCGTACTCCTGGTCGGCGACCTCGACGGTGAGCACCCGGTTGCAGTACAGCCGCAGCTGGGTGGGTGATCCGGCGTGCACCAGGGCGTTGGTGATCAGCTCGCTGGTGAGCAGCTCGGCACAGTCGGCGAGCGCGTCGAGCCCCCAGGCGGCCAGCGTCTCGCGGGTGAAGCGGCGCGAGTGGGCGACCATCGCGTGGTCGCCGGTGAGCGGCAGGGTGGCGATCCGGTCCGTGCCCCGGGGGTGGGCCTGCGCCATGATGACGGCGATGTCGTCCTCGCTGGTGCGCTCGGTGAGCCGGCTCAGGACGGCGTCGCAGGTCTGCTCCAGCGAGCCGCGCCGGTCGGCGACGGTCCGGCACAGCAACCGCAGCCCCTCGTCGAGGTCCTGGCCACGGCGCTCGACCAGTCCGTCCGTGTAGAGCGTCAGGATGCCCTCCTCGGGGAGGGTGAACTCGGCGCTCTCGAAGGCGAATCCGCCGACTCCCAGCGGCGTGCCGGACGGCAGCTCGACCAGGTGCGCCCGCCCCTCGGCGTCGGCGACCACGGGCGGCAGGTGCCCGGCGCCGGCCGCGGTGCAGCGGCGGTCCACCGGGTCGTACACCACGCAGACACAGGTGGCGAACTGGCCCTCGCCGACCGTCGCCGTTGCCTCGTCCAGCCGGTACAGAACCCGCGCCGGGTCCAGGTCCAGGGTGATCAATGTCCGTGCCACTGTGCGGAGTTGCCCCATGGTCGCGGCGGCCCGGATGCCGTGGCCCATCACGTCGCCGACGATCAGCGCGACCCGCCCGGAGGACAGCGGCACCACGTCGAACCAGTCGCCGCCGACCTCGCTGACCACGCTGCTGGGCAGATAGCGGTAGGCCAGGTCCAGCCCGAGCGTGCGGTGCACCTCCTGCGGCAGCAGACTGCGCTGGAGGGTGAGAGCGGTGTCCCGCTCGCGGCGGTAGAGCCGGCCGTTGTCGATCGCCAGCGCGGTGCGGGCGGCCAGCTCCTCGGCCAGTGACCGGTCCGCCGGCCCGAACGGCGCCGGGTTGCGGGTGCGGACGAACTCCGCGCCGCCCAGCACCTGCCCGCGCGCCACCAGCGGCACCATCAGGTACGAGTGCACCCCGGCGTCCAGGCTCGGCTGCACCCGGTCGGGGGAGGCGACGATCCGGCTCAGCTCCTCCTCGGTCACCTCGGCGACCAGCATCGAGTGCCGGGTGTGCAGGCTCTGCGCGTACAGCTCGGCCGACTGCGAGGTCTCGCCCACCTGGTCGGCCGCCTCGTGCATGCCGCCGTCCGAATCGGTGTCGCCGACCGCCACCGCCCGCATCAGCACCGGGCCCTTCGCCGGGACCGGCCCCGGCTCCTCGCCGCTGAGCACCGCCTCGCGCAGGTCCACGGTGACGAAGTCGGCGAAACGCGGGATCACCACCTCAACCAACTCCCGGGCGGTGCGGTGCAGATCGAGCGTGGTGCCGATCCGGTTGCTGGCCTCGTTCAGCAGCGACAGCCGCTGCTGGGCGGCCCGGGCCTCGTCCAGCGCCCGCTGCCGGGCGGCGGCCGCGTCGCGCTCGCGGGTGAACAGCAGCGCGTTGTCGATCGAGACGGCCGCCCGCACCGCCAACTCCCCGGCCAGCGCCACGTCGTCGTCCTCGTACGGGCGCTCGACCAGGGTGCGGTAGAAGCCCGCCACGCCGACCGGGGTGCCGCGCGCGATCAGCGGGACCACCATGAACGACAGCACGTTCTGCTCCCGCGCGGCGGCCCTGCGCACCGGGTCGTCGGCGAACCAGGCCATTCCCTCCTCGTCCATCCGCGGCACCAGTACGGGCTTGCGGTGCGCCAGGCACCACGCGTACGGCGAACCGGGCAGGAAGCGGTGCAGGTTGCCGATGCGGGCTATCGGCGACATCGTCGAGCCGGGCACCGAGTGGAAGGCCATCCGCCGCAGCAGCGCCGAGCCGTCCGCCGGGGCGGTCGCCTCGCGTTCGCCGCGGACCAACTCCTCCAGCACCTCCACCACCACCGTGTCGGCCAGCCGGGGCGTCGCCACCTCAGCCAACTCCTGGGCGGTCTGGGCGAGATCGAGCGTGGTGCCGATCCGGGTGGAGGCCACGTTGACCAGCGCCAGGCGCTCCTGCGCGGCCTTCGCCTCACGCAGCGCCTGCTGCCGGGCCAGCACGGTCTGGTGCTGGCGCAGGTACAGCCGGGCGTTGTCGATCGCGACGGCCGCGCGCGAGGACAGCTCGTCGCCGAGCGTGATGTCGGCCGCCGCGAAGGACTCCCGCGCGGCGCGCCGCGAGTACACCACCATGCCGAGCGTCGTGCCGCGCGCCACCAGTGGGGTGATCCGCACCGAGCGCGGCCGGTCGCCGAGGTAGGCCTGGCGGCGGCCCTCGTCGAGGCTCTCGCCCAGCACCGGCAGCTCCCAGGACGGCACCACCACCGTCCGCCCGCCGGTCAGTGCCCGGGCGAACGGGGAGTCCGGCGGCAGCTCGTACACGGCGTCCACCGGCACGGACTCGGCCGGGTAGAGCGGGTCGGTGCTGGCGATCGCGAGGCGGCGCACCAGCAGCGGGGCGTCCGGCACGGGCGGCTCGACGCTCCGGCCGGCCACCAGCACCTCCAGCCCGAACACCGCGCTGATGTCGGCGACCCTGGGCACCATCGCGTCGGCCAGCTCCCGGGCGGTCTGCCGCAGGTCCAGCGTGGTGCCGATCGAGGCGGTCGCGTCGACCAGCAGGGACAGCCGCTCCTGGGCGCGGGCCGCCCGCGCGTCGGCGCGGGACCGCTCGGTGATGTCGACGACCGTGGCGCTCACCCCGAGCACCCGGCCGCTGCGGTCCTCCAGCCGGAAGTACGACGCCGACCAGGCCCGGTCCTGGTGCGGGTTCCCGGGAGTGCGGCCGTGCGAGCGGGTGTCCACCACCGGCTCGCCGCTCGCCAACACCTGGCGCATCACCTCCTCGGACTCGGCGCCGTTGATCCCCGGCAGCACTTCGGTGAGCCGGTGGCCCAGGTGCTGCTCGGCGGTCAGCCCGTTCGTCCGGGCCAGCGCCTCGTTCAGCCGGACGAAGCGCAGGTCGGTGTCGAAGACCGCCAGACCGACCGGGGACTGGGTGAAGAACCCGTCGAGGACCGCCAGGTCCGCTTGGAGCCCGCGCAGCGTGGTCACCTCGGAGGCGACCGCCAGCACCATCGGGGCGCCGCCGGGACCGCGGATCGGATGGGTACGGAACTCCAGGTTCACCAGGTGCCCGTCCCGGTGGCGCACCGGGAACACCCCGGACCAGGACCGGCCCGCCAGGATCTGCCGGAACAGCTGGAGCACCTCCGGCCGGTGCTCGTCGGAGGTCAGCAGTGTCGCCGCCCGCGCCCCCACCGCCTCCCGCGCACGGTGTCCGAGCAACGCCTCCGCGTCACTGCTCCAGTGCAGGATGCGCCCCTCGGCGTCGATCAGCGCCGTGGCGATCGGCACCATCAGCAAGGCGTCCTGCCGCGGCTGCCCCGCGCGCTGCGCGTAGTCGTCCACCATGGCCAGAGAACCGTCCCAGAAACCGTCCGGAGATCGTTCCCACCAGCCCTGCCATCTTCGCACGCGGCCCCAGCCGGTGCAGCTGTCCCGCAACCCCCATCCGCCCACCCACCACCAGCAGCCCGAGTCGACTCCCCACGCCGCACCCCGCAGACGCCGTCCGCGGTGCGGTTCGTCGAAGTCCGCGGTGCGGTTCGTCGAAGGGGGAGATCGCCGGCCCGCGCCCGACGCATCGGTGCGAGCGGGCCGGCGGCGCCCGGCTCACGCTCCACGCCTTCGGAGGGCGCAGTCCCTACAGTCCGGCCTCGGCGGCGCTGCCCGGCCGGCCGTCGGTCCCGCCCCGAGGACCGCTGTCGTTCGGGGCCGGCCGTCAGGGGGTGAACCGCACCTCCGGGTTGGCGGCGCTCGGCCCGTCGAGCAGCGGCTGCGGGACGCCCTTCAGCTGGAGATCGAAGAACGCCCCGACGTACTGCCGGGTGAGGGCCACGGCCCGCCGGCCCCCGATGGTGGTGTACGGGCCCTTGGGGATGCCGAGCCCGTCGTAGAAGACCGGGTAGTCGGTGAAGCTGCTGTGGTCGGTGCCGTCGACGGTCAGGAAACGCTTCCAGCCGTCCAGTCGGGCCCAGCTCGTGAGCCAGCTCGCGTCCTCGCCTCCGCCGGGCAGCGGGTGGCCGATCATCATGAACGGCTTGCCGTTGAGGCCGGACTCGGGCACCAGGTAGTGCATGGTGCCGTCCATGTTCACCCCGGCCCGGATCCGGTCGTCGGTGAGCAGGGCCGGGACGGTGGACGCACCGCCGGCGGAGTGCCCGGCCATGCCGATCCGGTCGCGGTCGATCAGCCGGGCGTAGCGCCAGGCCGGGTGCGGGCGATCGGTCAGCTGGTCGATGACGAAGGAGACGTCCTTCGCCCGGCCCGCCTCCAGGTGCGCCGCGCCGTCGTCGCCGATGACCTTCCCGCACGCCTCACAGGGGAGCGTCTGCCCGTCGGGGAAGGTGGTCCCGGTGTTCTCGTAGGTGTGGTCGATCACCGCGACGACGTAGCCGTGGCTGGTCAGGTCCTCGGCGAGGCTGCTGAGGGTGGCGCGCGGCATGGTGAAGCCGGGCGACAGGACCACCAGCGGGTAGTGGCCGCCCTGCGGTCGCGCCCCGGACTCCGCCCAGGTCCGGGTGCCGGACACCGCCTCGGTCGGGATGGTGTTGTGCGGCATTTTCCAGTCCAGCATGGCCCGGGCGGCGGCGGGCGTCATGTACGGGGCGGGGGTGCCCGTCCCGGCGTGCGCGGGGTAGTACATCGAGACCATCAGCCGGCGCGGGCCGGCGGAGGGCACCCACGGGTCCGGACGGTTCTGGTCCACCAGGTGCAGGACCTCCTGCCCGACCGCGTACGGCCCGGTCGGACGCGGGAGTTCGACCTGGGCGGCGGCCTGGGTGGTCGAGTCGGCCGGGGCGGTGGTGGCGGAGTCGGTGGCGATGGGCGGCGCGGCCAGGGCGGGCGCGGCAGCGGCGACGGACAGCGGCAGAGCGAGCAGCAGGGCTGCCGCGGCGGCGGTCGTGCGGAGTCGGCTCATAGCGGCGACGGTAGATCGCGGGAAAGGGAGCTGACGTCCACTCAGCGGCGTACTGATCCCTTCCGGGAAGGGTGCGTGATACCCCTTAGGGGTCGGCTTTTGAGGGATTCGGGCCGGCTCGGGCGGGCGGCCGCCGAGGGCGGTCACCCGAGGGAAGCCGTCCGGAGGTCCTCCAGGAAGTCGGCGGCCGCACGGGCGTTGGGCACCGGGAAGGTGAGTGGGAGACCGGCCGAGTGCGTCCGGATCTCCAACTCACCGAGGCCGGAGGCCCGGGCCGAGCGCAGCTCCGTCCACCGGTAGGCCTCCGTCGCGGCGAGCGGGTGCGGCGGCCGGTGCGCCAGCCCGCCGACCGTCACCGTCAGCCGCCCCCGTACGAAGCGGACGCTCCCCTCGGTGCGCAGCGTCTCGTGCAGTGCGGCCCGGAGCCAGGGGGAGAGGCACTCCTCCAGCTCCCGGAACAGCCCGTCCAGCCCGCGCAGGTGTGCCAGCACCAGTGGCTCGCCCGCGCCCGCCGGCCATATTCGCCCGTGCTCGTGCACCCCGCGCGGCCCCCCGGGGGAGTACTCGGTGGCCTCGATCGCGCGCCAGGGCAGCGGCTCCTCGCCGCCGTCCGCCGAGACCAGCACCAGCCCGCCCTCGTGGACCCGTACGGACCGCAGCCCGGGTGCCTGCCGCAGCCGCTCGTAACCGCTCACCGCCACCACCGCCGCTGCGGCCAGCAGGGGCGCGGGCCACCACTCACCGAGCGCCAGACAGACCGCCACGGAGACGGAGATCCCGCAGGAGTGCAACCACACCCGCGCCGGCCAGGACAGCGGCCGGAAGCGCCGGTGCACCCGCACCACCGGGCCGAGCCCGCCTGCAGAACCGGCCGCAGAACCGGCCGCACCGGCCGCACCGGCCGAACCCGCAGACCGCGCCCGCGTCGGCGACCACGTCACCGCCACGTCGGCCCCCTTTCACTCGGCGGACTTCCCCTTCGGAACCGCGACTGCCGGATCCCCAGCATCGACCGCCCGTCGCCCCTGGCGACAGTGCCAATCGGCACTTTTTGGCCCGAAACGACCCCTTCATCATCGCGCCCCGGCCGGGACCACCCGCCACGGGGGTGGGTACGAACGGGGCAGACACCACCCGGGCCGGGCGGCAACGCCCGCCCGGGCAGCAGCACAACCGTCATGTCGAGCTCCTTCCGCTCCGCGGCCCCCTCGGGGGAGCCGCCGTCGTCGGATGCCCAGGATCGACTCCTGGCTGTGCCAGCCAACAGTGCCGATCGGCATATTTGCCGCATTCGGGCTGAAACCACCGGCCGCAGGGGGGCGGCCCCTCACCCCGCCGCCGAGAACCCGTTCTGCAGCCTGCGCAGCAGTGCCGTGCCCGCCGGATCGGCCGACCGGCGGGTATTGGCCAGCACCACCACGCCGACCTGCTTCTCCGGGTCGAAGGCCGTGAACGAGCTGAACCCGCCCGTCCCCCCGTTGTGCCAGATCTGGAGGTGTCCGCCCTGCTGGGTGTGCAGCCGGTGGCCGAGCCAGCCCAGGTGTGTCCAGGCGAACGGGTTGACTCGGTGGCGGGTCTCCCGGGTGAGGGCGATCGCGGGCGACAGCGGCGCGTCCGGCTCGCGTTCGGTGGCCAGTTGGGCCCGCAGGAACACCACCAGGTCGGCGGCGGTCGACCGGAGCGCGCCCATGCCGGGCACGGCCGCGAGGTTCCAGTAGGGCACCGGCCGGCCGCCCGGGGTGTGCCCGTGAGCCAGCCGCGCGGACTGGTCCGGGTCCGATCGCACGCAGGTGTCCACCAGGCCGAGCGGCGCGCAGACCTCGCGCGCCACCAGCTCCTCGTACCCGATGCCGCACCGCTGCGCGAGGGCCAGGCCGAGCAGCCCCGCGCCGAGGTTGGAGTAGCGGAAGCCGCGCCCGGGCGCGGTCCGCAGCCGTGTCCGCGCAAGCCCGTCGAGCACCCGCTCGGCGGTGCAATCGGCGTACGGATCGGGCCTGTTGGGTGCCATCAGCGACTGCACCACCATGCCCCGGGGCAGCCGGGGGAGCCCCGAGGTGTGGGTGGCGAGGTGTCGCAGGGTGATCGGCTGCGGGCCCTTGGCCGGGACGACGGCGCGCCCGCCGGCCGCCCCGGTGAGCACCTCGGCGAGCGGCTCGTCCAGCCGGACCGCACCGTCGAGGGCCAGTCGCGCGAGCACGAGCGAGGTGAACACCTTGGTGACGGAACCTATTTCGAACAGCGTGTGCGGTCCGGGCACCCCACCGCCGGGACCGGTCCGCCCGGCACCGCGGATCTCCACGTCGCCGCCGGCCAGCCCGGCGACCACCACGCCGACGTGTCGGCCCGAGAGCCGGTCGGCCGTCTGCTGCACGAGGCAGGCGAGTTCGTTCATGCCGGTGAGCCTAGGTGCCCCCTACGGACCGGATCGTCCGCCCGGAAAACGATATCGACCCCCGCCGATGCGACCGCAGCGGTACGCCCCGATGTGCCTCGCACCCCCTTCAGTCCGCCAGTGCCTCCCGCAGCCGGGCCGCGACCTCCGCCGCCCCCGCCTCGTCCGGATACCGCCGCCGCGGCCAGAAGAACCCGCGCAGCCCGTCCTGCGGATTGCGCGGCACCACGTGGACGTGCAGGTGCGGCACCGACTGGCTGATCCGGTTGTTCGCCGCCACGAAGCTGCCCGCGGCGCCCAGCCCGTGCTCGACGGCCGTCGCCACCCGCTGCACCCGCAGGAAGAACGGTCCGACCTCGGCGGCCGGTAGGTCGGCCAGCGTCACGTGGTGGGCGCGCGGCACGACCAGGACGTGCCCGGGGAACAGCGGCCGACGGTCCAGGAAGGCCACCGCCACCTCGTCGTCCAGCACCTGGTGCGCCGGCTCCTCGCCCGCCACCACCGCACAGAAGACGCAGTCCATCCGTCCATTCAAACCACCGGCGGCCGTCCCGGCACCCCTGCGAACGCCGGTGAACCCGGCTTCACCCGTCCGGGTGCCGCCCGGGTGCGGCCGCCCGGCGTCGGGCACACGGTGCTGCCGGGGGCCGATCAGCGGGCGCGCCGTGCGCCCCACGAGGAGGTGGCCCGGATGTCGGGCAGGTTCGAGGTCTACCAGGACTCCGGTGGCAAGTACCGGTTCCGGCTCAAGGCGGGCAACGGCGGGATCGTCGCCACCGGCCAGGGCTACGCCAGCAAGGAAGCCGCGCACAAGGGCGTTGACGCCGTCCAGCGGGCCGCCGACGGCACGACCGGGGCGGACGCTTCCAAGGCCGCCTGAACGCGCGGGCCCGGCGGGTTGCCGATCCCGATGGGTCGGCCGGCCGGCGGGTGACCGACCCCCGCCCGTCGGGCCCCGCGAAGCGGCAACACAGCGCCACCGTGCCGCCCACCTCACTCGTACCGGTACAGCAGCGCCTCCCGCTCGTTCTGCTCGATCATCTCCACGGTCAGCGACTCGTCCCGCAGGTGAGAGAGCGTGACCTCCGCCGAGCTCGGCTGCGCGTCCTTGGCGAGCCAGTTCTCCGGCTTCCACGCCGAGGAGCGCAGGAAGGCCTTCGGGCAGTGTCCGTACACCTCCTCGACGGCGACCACGATCGCGCTGCGCGGCGGCTTGCCGACGGCGGTCAGCTGCCGCAGCAGCCCGGGGTCGGTGGAGACGCAGGCCCGCCCGTTGACCCGCAGCGTGGCATCCCGGCCCGGGACGACGAAGAGCAGTCCGACCCGGCCGGTCTCCAGGATGTTGTGCAGGGTGTCCAACCGCTTGTTGCCGGTGGCGTCCGGAATGGCCAGGGTGTACTCGTCGAGCACCGAGACCAGCCCGGCCGGTCCGCCGCGCGGGGAGACGTCGCAGCGCCCGGCGGCGTCCGAGCTGGCCACGAACACCAGCGAGGAGCAGGCGATCAGGTGCTGGGCGACCTCGTGCAGGCGGTCGACCTGCTTGCGGCGCGCATGGTCGCCGGGCTGCTCGTAGATCTCGCGCAGCTGGGCGGGATCGCTGAGCGCGCCCGCGTGGAGGGAGTCGAACAGGCTGCCCGGCCGGTCCGGCGCGGTGGTTGACGGAGTGACAGATTCCGGTGTGGTCGTCATACCGGGAATGTAGCCGAGGCCGCTCGGCGGACCCTGCCCCGGCACCTCCGGAGCCCCTCGGCGAAATCCCGGCCCCACCCCTCCCCACCAGCGGTTTTCCGCTCATAATGGGGGCCAGGGACCACCGGCCGGGGACGACTGGGGCCAGGAGCCGGCGGGCCCGGGACGGCAGCCGCAGCCGGAGGTGGTGGTCGTGATCGTCAGAATCTGGACCGGGCAGGTCATGGCCGGTCGCATCGAGGAGTTCTGCGCGCACCTGGCCGCCCAGGTGATCCCGCAGCTCGGGCGGACCGAGGGCTGCTTCGGCGGCGAGCTGCTGCGCTCGGTGTCCGAGGACGGGCACCGGGTGGTGGTGGTGAGCCGCTGGCGCGACGAGGAGGCCCTGCGCGTGTACGCGGGGCCGATGTGGCGGATCCGGCCGGTCTGGTCGGAGGGCGAGCTGAGCTACCTCGCCCACCCCCCGGAGGTCACCCACTTCACGTCGGTCACCGCCCCCACCGTGCCCTGAAGCCCCATGGCCACCACCCTCGCGCCCCGGGCGGTGGCGCGGGTGCACATGGCCGCGCATTCCCCGCAAGTCCGTGAAACAGACCACAGCCGGAGGCTCTCCCCGCCCTTGCGCGGACCGTGGCACAATGACGGCATCAAGCAGTGACGTTCAGCGCACTCCGGGGTCGGTGAAAATCCGAACCGGCGGTTACAGTCCGCGACCCGTCCGCAGCCAGCGGCCGGTTGACCAGGTGAAATTCCTGGACCGACGGTTAAAGTCCGGATGGGAGGCGTGCGCGGGCGGACGAAGAGCAGTACCCGTGGTCCAGCGGCAGGCGACTGCCTCCCGGGCCTCGGTCAGGTGTGTGGTGGGAGCGGTGTCTCCCGTGCCGGGGGAGCGATCTCCCGGTGGCCTCGGCATCCCCGGCGACGGGTCGTGCCACGGGCCCGCGTGCCGGTGCCCGTCCGTGTCATCTCCCCTGCCGCCCCGGAGTCCGCGCCCCAAGCGCGAGGAGAACCCGGGTGTTCACCGGCATCATCGAAGAGCTCGGCGAGGTCGTGTCGATCGAGGAGATCGGCGACTCCTCACGCATCCGTCTGCGTGGCCCGGTGGTCTGTACGGGTGCCCGTCACGGCGACTCCATCGCGGTCAACGGCGTCTGCCTGACCGTTGTCGACAGCCCGGAGGAACTGGCCGCCGGCACCGGCGAGTTCAGCGCCGACGTGATGGCGGAGACGCTGCACCGCTCCAGCCTCGGCGAGCTGGCACCCGGCTCCCGGGTCAATCTGGAGCGCGCCATGGCGCTCGGCGCCCGGCTGGGCGGCCACCTGGTCCAGGGTCATGTCGACGGCACCGGGCGGCTGTTGAGCCGTGAGCCCGGGGAGCGCGACGCGGAGGGCAGCCTGCGCTGGGAGGTGCTGCGGTTCTCGCTGCCCGGCACGATCTCCCGCTACCTGGTGGAGAAGGGCTCGATCACGGTCGACGGCGTCAGCCTCACCGTGGTGGAGGCCGCCAGGGACAGCTTCACCGTCAGCCTCATCCCGACCACCCTCGCGCTGACCACGCTCGGCGCCAAGACCGTCGGGGAGGGCGTCAACCTGGAGGTGGACGTGCTCGCGAAGTACGTCGAGCGCCTGCTGGAGTCCCGCACCCTGCCGAACCTGCCCGACCTGTCGATCGACGCGACCCCGGGGGAGTCCGAGTGAGCTGGCTCAGCGGCGAGGCGTTCACCGTCCTCGGCGAACACGTCAAGTGGGCCGACATGTTCGGCAACATCCTCGGCTTCGGCGGGCTCGCGCTCGGCTGGCGCCGTTCGGTCTGGAGCTGGCCCGTCCAGCTGCTGTCCGGCGCGGTGCTGATCGCCGCCTACCTCGGCGGCCACGTCCCCGGCCTGATCGGCAAGCAGCTGATCGTGATCGCCACCGCCTCCTGGGGCTGGGCGCAGTGGCGGCGGGGCCGCCGCGACGGCGGCACGATCGCCGTACGGTTCGCCCGTTGGCCCGAGCGGAGCGTGCTGGCGGCGGGCACCGCGGCCGGCACAGTGGCGCTCGCCCTGCTCTTCACGTCCTTCCCCAGCCTCTCCTGGAGCCCCTGGTCGGACGCCTACATCTTCGTCGGCACGCTGGCCGCGATGGTCGCCCAGGCCCGCGGCTGGGTGGAGTTCTGGTTCGCCTGGATCGCGGTCGACGCGGTCGGCGTGCCGTTTGCCTTCAACAGCGGCTACACCTTCTCCGGCCTGACGTACTCCGTCTACTTCGTCCTGGTGCTGCTCGGCCTGCGTTCCTGGTGGCTGAGCACCCGTGAGCCGCGCGCCAAGTCCGCCACCGTCCCGCAGGGAGCCACGGTATGACCGAGAACCAGTCCAGCAGCGGCGCCACCGAACCGGAGCTCGTCCTCGACCCGGTCGAGCGGGCGATCGCCGACATCGCGCTCGGCCGGGCCGTGGTCGTGGTCGACGACGAGGACCGCGAGAACGAGGGCGACATCGTCTTCGCCGCGTCCGCCGCGACCCCCGAGCTGATGGCCTTCACCATCCGCTACAGCTCCGGCGTGATCTGCGCCCCGATGACCGGCGAGGAGCTGGACCGCCTCAAGCTCCCGCCGATGACCCAGGTCAACGAGGACCGCAAGGGCACCGCGTACACCGTCTCGGTGGACGCCCGGGAGGGGGTCGACACCGGCATCTCCGCCGCCGACCGCGCCCGCACCGTACGGCTGCTGTCCTCGCCCGGCACCGAGCCCGGCGACCTCACCCGCCCCGGGCACGTCTTCCCGCTGCGCGCCGTCGAGGGCGGCGTGCTGGTCCGCCCCGGCCACACCGAGGCCGCCGTCGACCTGGCCCGGCTCGCCGGGCTGCCGCCGGCCGGCGCGATCGCCGAGGTGGTCAACGACGACGGCACCATGGCCCGGCTGCCCGAGCTGGTCGCCTTCGCCCGCGAGCACGGCCTCGCGATCATCTCCATCGAGGACCTGATCGCCTACCGCCGCCGCACCGAGCTGCACGTCGACCGGGCCGCCGCCACCGCCCTGCCCACCGCGCACGGGGAGTTCACCGCCGTCGGTTACCGGGGCACCATCGACGGCGTCGAGCACCTCGCGCTGGTGGCCGGCGGCCTGGACGCGGAGGGCCGGCTGCCGGACGGCGAGGACGTCCTGGTGCGGGTCCACTCCGAGTGCCTGACCGGTGACGTCTTCGGCTCGTTGCGCTGCGACTGCGGCCCGCAGCTGGAGGCCTCGTTGCAGCGGGTCGCCGAGGCCGGGCGCGGCGTGGTGCTGTACCTGCGCGGCCACGAGGGGCGGGGGATCGGCCTGGCCCACAAGCTGCGCGCGTACGAGCTCCAGGAGCAGGGGCGGGACACCGTCGACGCCAACCTGGACCTCGGCCTGCCGGCCGACGCCCGCGACTACAGCATCGCGGCCCAGATGCTGGTGGACCTCGGCGTCCGCTCGCTCACCCTGCTCACCAACAACCCGCAGAAGCTGGCCGCGCTCACCGAGCACGGGCTCAAGGTCAAGGGGCGCGAAGCGGTCGAGATCGCGCCGGGCGAGCACAACCTGCGCTACCTGCGCACCAAGCGCGACCGGATGGGCCACGACCTGCCCGGCCTCGGCTCCTGAAGCTGCTGAAGCACCTGAAGCACCTGAAGCACCCCCATCAGAGACAAACAGGAAGTAGGAGAAGCGCATGAGCGGCCACGGAGCCCCCGAGCTGACCATCGACGGCGCCGCCGACCTCAAGGTCGCCGTCGTCGCCGCCCAGTGGCACGACAAGGTGATGAACGGCCTGCTGGACGGCGCCCACCGCGCGCTCAAGGAGCTGGGCGTCACCGAGTCGACCGTGCTGCGGGTGCCCGGCACCTTCGAGCTGCCGGTCGCCGCCAAGCGCCTCGCCGAGCGCGGCTACGACGCCGTGGTGGCCCTCGGCGTGGTGATCCGCGGCGGCACCCCGCACTTCGACTACGTCTGCCAGGCGGCCACCGCCGGCCTCACCCAGGTCAGCGTCGACACCGGCGTCCCGGTCGGCTTCGGTGTGCTGACCTGCGACAACGAGGAGCAGGCGATCGACCGGGCGGGTCTGCCGGGCTCCGCCGAGGACAAGGGCCACGAGGCCGTCACCGCCGCCGTCGCCACCGCCGTGGTGCTGCGCGCCGCGCTCTGACGACGCCCGTACGGTCCCGGAGCGCGGAAGTCCACCGGACCGTCCACGCTCCGGGACCGTTTACCGTCCGTCCGCCCGCACACCGTAAGGTGGCCCCATCATGGCTTCGAAGACATTCGAGGAGCTCTTCGCCGAGCTCCAGCAGAAGGCCGCCACCGGCGACCCCTCGTCCTCCCGTACCGCGCAGCTCGTCCAGCAGGGCGTCCATGCGATCGGCAAGAAGGTCGTCGAGGAGGCCGCCGAGGTCTGGATGGCCGCCGAGTTCCAGTCGGACGAGCAGACGGCGGAGGAGATCTCCCAGCTCCTGTACCACCTTCAGGTGATGATGATCGCCCGCGGGCTGACGCTCGACGACGTCTACAAGTACCTCTAGACACCCCGCTCTCCCGAGCGCGCCCATCCTCCCTACAGGTAAGGAAGCAACCTCCCATGCTGCGCATCGCCGTCCCCAACAAGGGTTCTCTCTCGGGTCCCGCGGCGGAGATGCTCCATGAGGCCGGCTACCGCCAGCGGAAGGATCCCAAGGAGCTCGTCCTCGTCGACCCGAACAACGAGGTGGAGTTCTTCTTCCTCCGCCCGCGTGACATCGCCGTCTACGTCGGCTCCGGCCGCCTCGACGTCGGCATCACCGGCCGCGACCTGCTGCTGGACTCGCACTCCAACGCCGAGGAGGTGCTCGCCCTCGGCTTCTCCGGGTCGACCTTCCGCTTCGCCCGTCCCGAGGGCGTGACGGTCGAGGACGTCAAGGGCCTGGAGGGCCTGCGGATCGCCACCTCCTACACCGGCCTGGTCGAGCAGCACCTGGCCGACCACGGCGTGAAGGCGACGGTCACCAAGCTGGACGGCGCGGTCGAGACCGCCGTGCAGCTGGGTGTCGCCGACGTGATCGCCGACGTGGTGGAGACCGGCACCAGCCTGCGCAACGCGGGCCTGGAGGTGTTCGGCGAGCCGATCCTGGTCTCCGACGCCGTGGTGATCCGGCCCAAGGGCGCGGGCGAGGACGCGCGGGTGGAGCAGTTCCTGCGCCGCCTCCAGGGCGTGCTGGTGGCCCGCCGCTACGTGCTGATGGACTACGACATCCGCGCCGAGAAGGTCAGCGCCGCCGTCGCGCTCACCCCGGGCCTGGAGTCGCCGACCGTCTCGCCGCTGCACACCGAGGGCTGGGTCGCGGTGCGTTCGATGGTGCTCCGCAAGGAGGCCCAGCAGATCATGGACGACCTGTGGAGCATCGGCGCCCGGGCCATCCTGGTCACCAACATCCACGCCTGCCGCCTCTGACCCGCCCGCCCGGGTGACCCGTTCGCCCGGGTGAGCGCGACGACCGAGCGGCCGCGATGCCCGGGGAACCCGCTCGCCCGGGTGGCCTGCTCACCGGTCCACGAGTAAAGAACGGTTCAATGGGCGGGGACGCCGACCGCGTCCCCGCCCCTCGTGCTGCCGTCACCAGAACCACCCCCGGAGATCGCCCGTGTCCACGCCGCCCGTCGAGTTCCCCGTCACCTGGGCGCCGCGCCGCACCCGCGCCGTGCTCCTGCCGGTCTGCGTGCTGCTGGTGGTGCTGTTCTCCGCGATGGCCGTGCTGCTCCCGGAGAACTGGCAGCTCAACGACCGGATCATGATGACGGCCAGCGGCATCCTCTTCGCCGCCGTCGGCCTGATGCTGGCCCGCCCCCGGGTGAGCGCCGACGCGGAGGGCGTGACGGTGGTCAACTTCGTCCGCAGCCGTCGGCTCGCCTGGGCCGAGATCGTCCGGGTCAACTTCCGCCAGGGCGACCCGTGGGCGACCCTCGACCTCGCCGACGGCACCTCGCTCGCCGCGGTCGGCATCCAGTCCGGGGTCGGCCAGGCGCAGGCGATCGCGGACGCCCGCGCGCTGCGCGACCTGGTCGAGCACCACGCCCAGGTCTGAGCCCGGACCTCCTCCCACCTGGGGTTCCCGGACCATGGCGGGCCGAACGGGCTTCCTACCCCCATCCGGGTATGGTCTACGCTGGTAAAAGTGGGGCAAAGTCCGCCTTGCCCGAAATCGAGTGCCCGACCGACCTGAGGAGTGACACTCCCCCTCGATGGACGATCCGTCCGGTAGTACCTGCGCCGCCTCGCTTCCGACCCCCGGAAGGCAGGCGGCACTGTGATCACCGCCTGGCTGCTGTTGCTCGCGGCCGTTCTCCTGATCCTCGCCAACGGCCTGTTCGTGGCCGCCGAATTCGCCTTCGTGACCGTCGAGCGCGGGGCAGTGGAACGTGCCGCCGAGGCGGGTGACGCCAAGTCCCGCCGCGTCGCCGGCGCCCTGCGGCACCTCTCCTTCGAACTCTCCGGCGCCCAGCTCGGCATCACCGTCACCTCGCTGGTGGTCGGCATGCTCGCCGAGCCGGCCCTGTCCACCCTGCTCGCGCCCGTCATGTCCGCCATCGGCGTGCCCGACGCGGCCGCCCGCGGCGTCGCCGTGATCGTCGGCATGGCGCTGGCCACCGTCGTCCAGATGGTGATCGGAGAGCTGGTGCCGAAGAACTGGGCGATCTCCCGCCCGCTCCAGGTGGCCCGCGCGGTCGCCGCCCCGCACATGGCGTTCTCCTTCGCCTGCCGTCCGCTGATCAGCTTCCTGAACGGGACCGCCGACCGGACCGTCCGGGCCTTCGGCATCGAGCCGCAGGAGGAGCTGGGACACGCCCGCACCCCGGACGAGCTGGTCTCGCTGGCCCGCCACTCGGCCAAGGCCGGCGCGATAGACGAGGAATCGGCGACCCTCTTCGTCCGCACCCTGGGCCTGGGCGAGCTGACCGCCGAGTCCGTGATGACCCCGCGGGTGGACGTGGCCGCGCTCCAGCGCGACGCCACCGCCTCCGACGTCATCAACCTCACCCGGGCGACCGGCCTGTCCCGCTTCCCGGTCTACACCGACAGCCTGGACGAGGTCACCGGCACCGTCACGCTCAAGGACGCCCTGGCCGTCCCGGCCGTCCGGCGCGGCCTGGTGCGGGTCGGCGAGCTGGCCTCGCCGCCGCTGCTGGTACCCGAGACGCTGCCCGCCGAGCGGCTGCTCGACCAGCTGCGCCGCCTCCAGCCGATGGCCATCGTGGTCGACGAGTACGGCGGCACCGCCGGCGTCGTCACCGTCGAGGACATCGTCGAGGAGATCGTCGGCGAGGTGCAGGACGAGCACGACCCCGACGACCACCCCGAGCTGCTCCCGCTGCCGCCGGTCAACGGCCTGCCGGTCTGGGAGGCCGACGGCCGCGCCCGGATCGACCAGCTGGAGCGGATCGGCCTGAACGCCCCCGACGGCCCGTACGAGACCCTGGCCGGTCTGGTCGCCGACCTGCTCGGCAAGCTCCCCGAGGTGGGCGAGCAGGCCCACCTGCCCTGCTGGCGCTTCACCGTGACCGGTGTCGACCGCCACCGCACCACCGAGGTCCGGGTGGAGCGCACGAGCGCGCCCGCGCAGTTCGACGAGGACGGGCAGGAGAGCCGATGACCGCCCTGCAACTGGCCGTCGCGCTGCTGCTCCTGCTCGGCAACGCCTTCTTCGTCGGCGCCGAGTTCGCCGTGGTGTCGGTGCGTCGCAGCCAGATCGAGCCGCTCGCCGAGGCCGGGCACAGGCGTGCCCGCACCGTGCTGCACGCGCTGTCCAACGTCTCCGCGATGCTGGCCGCCGCCCAGCTCGGCATCACCGTCTGCTCGCTGGGCCTCGGTGCCCTCGCCGAGCCGACCATCGCCGTCCTGCTGGAGGGTCCGTTCCACGCGATCGGCGTCCCGTCCGCCCTGATGCACCCGCTCTCGTACGGGATCTCGCTCGCCGTCGTGGTCTTCCTGCACATGGTGATGGGCGAGATGGTGCCGAAGAACATGGCCATGGCCGGCCCGGAGCGGGCCGCGCTCTGGCTCGGCCCGCCGCTGGACCGGCTGGCCCGCTGGCTCTCCCCGGTGATCCGGCTGCTGAACGCCTTCGCCAACGGCGTGCTGAGGCTGTTCCGGGTGGACGCCAAGGACGAGGTCGAGTCGGTCTTCACCACCGAGCAGCTGATGTACCTGCTGGCGGACTCCCGGGACGCCGGCCTGCTCGACGAGAGCCGCCAGGAGCGCCTGGAGGACGCCCTGGAGCTGGGCCACCGCCCGGTCACCGAGGTGCTGCTCAAGCCCGAGCAGCTGGTCACCGTGGACACCGAGGCGACCGCCGCCGAGGTCGAGGAACTGGCGCTGCGCACCGGCTTCTCGCGCTTCCCGGTCACCGATGGCGATCCGGCCGGCCACGGCTACCTCGGCTACGTCCACCTCAAGGACGTCCTCGACGTGGACGACCCCTCGATGCCCGTCCCGGCCCGTCTGCGGCGGCCGATCACGGCTCTGCGCGGCAGCCTCCCGCTGGACGACGCCCTCGGCGCGATGCGCCGGGCCGCCTGCCACCTGGCCGCCGTCCTGGACCAGGACGGGCGCACGCTCGGGGTGGTCATGCTGGAGGACGTGCTGGAGGAACTGGTCGGCGAGGTGCACGACCCGGACCACCGCGCCACGGTCTGACACCCCTCCGGAAAGTTCCGGCTTTCGCTGACGGCGTGTCCGCTCCCGGCGATTCCGCCCAGAGCGTTCAGCCGTTCCATGCCGACCACCCTGGCAGCAGGGTGGTCGGCATGAGACTTCTCCTGCTGGGTGGAACCAGGTTCGTCGGACGGGTCATCGCCGAGGAGGCGTCGGCCAGGGGATGGGAGGTGACGGCCCTCAACCGCGGCACGCAGCCCGCGCCCGAGGGCGTCCGGGTGCTGAAGGGCGACCGCACCACCGAGGACGGCCTCGCGGCGCTCGGTACGGGGGAGTGGGACGCGGTGGTGGACACCTGGTCCTGGGCCCCCGCGGTGGTGCGTGACAGCGCCCGACTCCTCAACGGCCGGGTCGGCCACTACGCGTACGTCTCCAGCCGGTCGGTGTACGACTACCCGCTGGCGGCCGGGGCCGGCGAGGCCGCGCCGGTGGTCGCCTCCTCCCCGGACCTCACCGGCGAGGTGCCCTACGCCGAGGCCAAGCGCGGCGCGGAGCTGGCGCTGGAGGCGGAGTACGGCGGGCGGGCGCTGCTGGCCCGGGCCGGGCTGATCATCGGCCCGCACGAGAACATCGGCCGGTTGCCCTGGTGGCTCAACCGGATCGCCGAGGGCGGCCCGGTGCTCGCCCCGGGGCCGCGTGACCTGGCGCTCCAGTACATCGACGTGCGCGACCTCGCGGCCTGGATCCTGGACGCCGCGGTGGCCCGGCTCGGCGGCCCGTACAACCTGGTCAGCCCATCCGGCCACGCCACCACGGGCGAACTGCTGGAGGCCTGCGTACGGGCCACCGGCTCGGACGCCGAACTGAGCTGGACGGACCCGGAGCGGATCCTCGCGGCGGGCATCGAGCCGTGGACCGAGCTGCCGGTCTGGCTGCCGCCCGGCGAGCTCTACGACTTCCTGCACACCGGCCTGGTCGAGCGCGCGCTCGGCGCCGGGCTGCGCTGCCGCCCGGTCGCGGAGACCGTCGAGGACACCTGGGCCTGGCTGCGGTCGATCGGAGGCAGCGCCCCGCAGTGGGCCGACCGGGCCGGGGTCGGGCTGGACCGGGAGCGGGAGGCCGCGCTCCTCAAGGGCTGACACTGCCGACACCGGGGTCCTCGACGGCCGGACCCGGGCCGCACCCGGGCACCAGCACGGGCACCGGGGCGCAGCCGGTCCCGGGGGAGCCGGTCCCCGGAGTCGGGGATCAGCTCCGGCCGTCGATCAGCTCCCCGTACGCCTGGACCAGGTCCGGCAGCCGCAGCGTGGCCAGGTCCTCCCGGCCCGGCGGCTCGTGCAGCAGCGACAGTCGCAGGTCCCGGTAGGCGCAGGACTTCTCGTACAGGGTGCGGATGAACCGGCCGTTGCCCAGCTCGTCGATCCAGCCCTCACGGACCACGTGGGCGCAGATGCTGGCCAGCTCCTCGGCGGCGTCCTCGTCCCAGCCGTCGCCGTCCCGGCCGGCCAGCGCCGCACCGATCGCGGTCAGCTCGCCGGGGCGGTAGCTGGGGAAGTCGACCCGGGTGGTGAAGCGGGAGTTGAGGCCGGGGTTGGTGGCGAGCAGCCGGTTCATGCCCTCGGGGTAGCCGGCCAGGATCACCACCAGCCGGTCCCGGTTGTCCTCGGCACGCTTGAGCAGCACCTGGAGCGCCTCGTCGCCGTACGCGTCGCCCTTGGTGTAGCCGGAGTTGGAGAGGCTGTACGCCTCGTCGATGAACAGCACGCCGTCCAGGGCGGAGTCGATCAGCTCGTTCGCCTTCACGGCGGTCTGGCCGAGGAACTCGCCCACCAGGTCGGCGCGCTGGGCCTCCACCAGGTGGTCGCCGGAGAGCAGGCCGAGGGCGTGGAAGACCCGGCCGAGGATGCGGGCCACGGTGGTCTTGCCGGTGCCCGAGGGGCCGGAGAAGACGAAGTGGCGTTTCGGCGGCTGGACGGGCAGACCCTGCTCGGCCCGGAGCCGCGACATTCTCAACTGGGCGGACAGCGCCCGCACCTGGCGCTTGACCGGCTCCAGGCCGACCATCAGCGAGAGTTCGGCCAGGGCCGCGTCCAACTCCCGTTCGTCGCCACCGGTCCGGGGCTGGGGTGCGGCGGCGGTCCGGGGCTGCGCCCTGCCGAAGGCGGGCAGCGGCGGCGGTACGGCGGGGCCGGACGGCGTGCCGGAGCCGGAGCGCTCCCCGGCAGTCTGCGGCGCGCCGTCGGCGGCGGCGCCGTCCAGCAGGGCGCCGCCGGTCGGCACGCCGCCGGTCAGGGTTCCGTCCGCCGGGGGTCCGTCCACCAGTCCGGCGTCCACGGAGGGACCGCCGCCCGACGGCAGCCCACCGGGCGCCCCGCCGTTGGACAGCCCGCCGTCGGACACCCCGCCGTTCGATCCCCCGTCGCGGGAGACGGTCACGCCGCTCGGCCCGCCCGCGTCCCCGAACTCCTCGACGTATCCGGGCATCCCGGCGAACCCGGCCTCCTCCGGGTACCCGTCGTCGACACCCGGCCCGGCCGGTGCGGCGGCGTCGGCCGCACCCGGGCGCCCGCCCGTCGGCAGACCGTCCGCGAGTTCGTCCGCGAGTTCGTCCGCGAGTTCGTCCGCGAGCGCGTCCTCGGCCGCGATGGCCGCCAGCCGTGCCGCGGTGTCCATGAACGCCGGGTCCGCCCGGTGCACCGCCCGGTAGAGCGGCAGCGCCGCGGTGCTGCGCCCGGCCCCCTCGTACGCCCGGGCCAGCCAGTACCGCAGCTCCTTGCGCTGCGGTTGCTCGGAGCGGCAGCGGGCCAGGGAGGCGGCCAGCGGCGCCTGCGCCTGGGCGCACATGTCGAGGCGCACCCGCGCCATCCCGGCGAACAGCCCGGCCTCGATGCCGAGCAGCGGGTCGTCCAGCAGGCGGTCGGTGTCCCGGATCAGCTGCTCCCAGTCCTTGAGCAGGTAGGACCGGCAGGCGTAGAGGAAGCGGGCGGACGGGTCCTCGCTGGGTGCCGGGCACTGCTCCAACGCCCGGTCCAGCTCGGCCAGGTGGCGGCCGTCCAGCCAGTGCGAGGCGTGCGCCAGCGCGAGGTCGCGGGCGTCCTCCAGCACCGGCTGCACCCACCAGCCGAGCCAGTACCAGGAGCTGAGCGGCCGTCGGTGCAGCCGCCGCTGCTCGCCGAACCGTTTCTGGTGGCGGTACATGGCCAGCAGTGCGGCCGAGGTGTCGCTGCGCAGTGCGTGCAGCCCGAGCCAGGCGTCGGCCATGCCCGGGTCCAGCCGGACGGCGGCCCGGAACTCCTCCTCGGCCCGGGTGTACGCGCCGGCCGTGTAGGCGTCCATGGCGCGCAGCCAGGCGCGGTCGGCGAGCCGGTCGGGCCCGCCCGCCGTGCTGTCGGAACTGTCCACCGTCGTCACTCACGCCCCCCGCGGTGCGGCCCGGGGCTCGGCCGGCGGGTCGCCTGCGCCTGGCCCGGCCGGTGGTCGTCGACCCCCTTCGGCGCATATGCGCCTGCCAGGAATCGTACCGGCGCGGGGCTGATCCGGAAGGGTGCCGCACAGGGTCAAATGCGATCGCGCGAGCGGCCGTTGAGCGCCCGGGTGACGAAGCGGGCGGCGGGGGAGCGAGTTTCGGAAGGGGACCGGACGGCGTCCCCGGCTCACGGGGGAACAAGCCGGGGGCGCCGGGTCCGAGGCGACCGGAAGCTTTCGTTCCGGCGGCTGAGGAGAACCTAGATCCTGGCGATGTCGCAGGTCAAGGCGATGGTTGAAGGTTCACCCACGGTGCTCGCGGCGATCCGTCCGGTCACCCCGTCGACCCGCGTCGCGGCGTACGGGCGGCTCGGGTCGGCGGCGAAATGCGCCGATTCGGCCCGGGCCCAGCCCGCCCAGAACTCGGCCAGTTCCGGACCGTCCCGCTCCTCCCCGCGCCGCCGGGCGGAGCCGGCGTCCAACTCCATCCAGACCACCCGGGCCAGCCAGGGCCGCACCGCCCGCCGGCCCGCGCCCACCCCCTCCACCAGCACCACCGGCGCGGCCGGCACCGCCGCCGTGCCCGCGAAGCGGCGCAGCGTCCAGTCGTACACCCGGTACTCGGAGTCCCGCCCGGCCGCGAGCGGCTCCAGCACCTGCTCGCGCAGCCGTCCGGTCCACCCGAAGGGCTCGCGGTGGGTGGCCAGGTCGTCGAGGTGGACCACCGGGGCCCCGCCGAGCGCCGCCGCCAGCTGTCCGGCGAAGGTGGTCTTGCCGGAGCCCGCGTGCCCGTCCACCGCGACCAGCCGCACCGGCCCGCAGGAGGGCGGCAGCGCGCGGAGCTCCGCCGCGAGCGCGGTCAACCGGTCGTCCGGAGCGGGCCCGAGGCGGGGCGGGAGAGGTTCGGATACAGCCACAACGTCAACCC
Organism: Kitasatospora sp. NPDC057542; assembly: GCF_042801945.1. Classification (NCBI taxonomy): domain Bacteria; kingdom Bacillati; phylum Actinomycetota; class Actinomycetes; order Kitasatosporales; family Streptomycetaceae; genus Kitasatospora; species Kitasatospora sp. NPDC057542. The sequence continues at coordinate 1,468 of NZ_JBHVFE010000025.1, read as the reverse complement.
TACGGTGCCGTAGCCCGCCACTGCGGACAGTTCATCTGTGCAGGTCGTGACGGCAGCGCGGGTTTCGGGCATACTCGCCTTCGCCACGACTGTGAACGGCCGTTCACCGCAACCCGGTGCCGGTCGGTCCGACTGCCCCACCCACGCCGGACCAGCCGACACCCCGGTCCGGCGCCCGATCGAGGAGGCGACCGCCGCCATGACCCCCTCCCCTGTGAAAGCCGTGGAGCGCCAGCTGCCCAGCGAGGAGGCCCGCGAGCTGCTGAGCCTCACCCGGGAGCTGGTCCAGCGCGAGCTCCGGCCGCGCGCGGCGGAGGACGAGGCCGCCGGCCGCTTCCCGCGGGAGGCCTTCCGCACCCTCGGCGAGGCCGGCCTGCTCTCCCTCCCGTACGACGAGAAGTACGGCGGCGGCGAACAGCCCTACGAGGTGTACCTCCAGGTGCTGGAGGAGCTCGCGGCCGGCTGGCTGGCCGTCGGCCTCGGCGTCAGCGTGCACACCCTGTCCTGCCACGCGCTCGCCACCTTCGGCACCGACGAACAGCGCGACACCTGGCTACCCGCCATGCTCTCCGGCGAGCAGCTCGGCGCCTACTGCCTCTCCGAGCCGCAGTCCGGCTCCGACGCGGCCGCGCTGCGCACCCGCGCCGACCTCGACGGCGAGGCGTACGTGGTGAACGGCACCAAGGCCTGGATCACCCACGGCGGTCAGGCCGACTTCTACAGCGCCCTGGTGCGCACCGGCGTCGACGGCCCCAAGGGCATCAGCTGCCTGCTGGTCCCCGGCACCCAGCAGGGCCTGTCCGCGGCCCCGCCGGAGCACAAGATGGGCATGCGCTCCTCGCCGACCGCACAGCTGCACTTCGACGGCGCCCGGGTGCCCCGCGAGCGGCTGATCGGCGAGGAGGGGCAGGGCTTCCAGATCGCGCTCGCCGCGCTGGACTCCGGCCGCCTCGGCATCGCCGCGTGCGCGATAGGCGTCGCCCAGGCCGCGCTCGACCTCGCGGTCGACTACGCCCGCACCCGGCGCCAGTTCGGCCGCCCGATCGCCGAGTTCCAGGGCCTGTCCTTCATGCTCGCCGACATGGCCACCCAGATCGAGGCCGGCCGCTCGCTCTACCTGTCCGCCGCTAGGCTGCGGGACGCCGGCCGGCCGTTCTCCAAGGAGGCGGCGATGGCCAAGCTGTTCTGCACCGACGCGGCGATGCGGGTGACCACGGACGCCGTCCAGGTGCTCGGCGGCTACGGCTACACCCAGGACTTCCCGGCCGAGCGCTACATGCGCGAGGCCAAGGTGCTGCAGATCGTCGAGGGCACCAACCAGATCCAGCGCCTGGTGATCGGCCGCCACCTCACGAAGGCCTGACGCCCGGGGCCCGCCCGGTGGGGCCTGTCGGACCCGGCAGTGATCCTCCGGGCAGGCCGCGGCCCCCCACACACGGCCTCCGGCCGTCACTCCAGGGTGCGGAGT